>CAZDRA010000095.1:0-17202 GCA_964507705.1 uncultured Roseivirgaceae bacterium
TGGACGAGGTAGAAATCAGAGAATGAGAAAATAGAATGCTAACATTTTTTAGGATGCAATACACAAGCTAATTCGAAAAACAGGAATTTAATATTACCAATAAACAAAATAGAATATGACATCAATGATCAAAATGGACAATGTAAAAAAAATCTATGCTACCTCAGAAATAGAGACCGTAGCACTGAACAACATCAATCTCAATATTGAAAAGGGAAAATTTGTCTCCGTGATGGGCCCTTCAGGATGCGGAAAAAGCACCCTGCTCAACATCATGGGATTGCTCGATACGCCAACCGATGGCAAGGTATTACTAAAGGAAGAACTCATCGAAAGCCATTCCGACAAGAAGCTCTCGCAGCTCCGCAACGAAAATATAGGTTTCATTTTTCAAAGTTTTCACCTGATCAATAACCTGAACATTGTAGATAATGTAGAGATGCCGCTGCTGTACAGGAGTGGGGTTTCTGCCAAAGAGCGCAAATCCAGAGCAAAAGAGGCACTGGAAAAAGTCAGCCTTTCTTCACGGCTCAAGCACTACCCCTCGCAACTTTCCGGAGGTCAGAAGCAGCGGGTGGCCATTGCCAGAGCAATATCGGGAAACCCGGAGATTATTTTGGCCGATGAGCCCACCGGAAACCTCGACAGCAGCATGGGTGCTGAGATTATGGAAATACTGCAAAACCTCAATAAGGAAGGCACCACTATCGTGATGGTTACACATGATGAAAGGCTGGCCAGGCAGACCAACAGCATCATCCGACTTTTCGATGGGCAGCGGGTAGAGTAAATGAATTACAAAATGCAAGAATGCTTAACAACACTTCATTTAATTATTAATTATACGATTGATTATCAGTCGTTTATAAGAAATTTTACTGATCGTGTAAATTATTCATAATCAATGTGTTAAAGTTTTATAACAAACCATTGCTTAAGTGATTTAATAAAAAACCAATATGACTTTAAATTTTGTAGGACACACCTTTTCAACAATGCCAAATAATACAATTGCTTCCTCCTCGGAGTTCATGCCGAAAGAGCAACAAGCTCTTTGTTCAATGCTGAGGAAATATCGATTTTCTCTTATTCAATCATTCAGTCATAACCTCATTCATTAAATACCATGCTATTACACTTGCTAAAAAACTTTCTGAACCAGTCTAAAAAAGAGAAAGGCTACCTCCTGCTGCTCATTTTTACTATTGCCATCGGATTGGTGCTTGCATTCTGTGCTATTGGTTTTATGGAATTACAAACAGGAAACATCGCTCCGGAGGTAAACCGGGATCGCACACTTTTCCTCAATGAAGTCACTTTTTTGCAAGATGGCAAACAAGTAGTCAGGAATAACAAGGGGTATAACGATAAATTCACCTCCAAGTTTTTGCTTGAGCACATCAAGACCATGAAGACGCCTGAAAAGGTGAGTATTTTTACTGACGCCAGCGGGAAATATGATTTCTCCGATGATGACCCATTCGCAACAAATCCCTTCAGGACTTGCATGACCGACGCAGAGTTTTGGGATATTTTAACATTTAATTTCATTCATGGAAAACCATATACACCCCAACAGGTAGCAAGTGCAGCTCCTGTGGCCGTGATTGATACCAAGTTGAGTATGTTCCTTTTTGGTACTGCGAGTTCAATAGGCATGACTTTTCAAAATAGAGGAACTCCATGGAAAAAATTGACCGTGGTGGGAGTAATTGAAAAAGCCAATCCCATGTCATCATTTACATCCAATGTGTATTCTCCATACACACTTCAAATGCGAGAGGATAAATTCAGGAATAATAATGAAAAGGCAAATGGCGTGTATTTTTACCGGGGACATTTCCAAGCCATACTCACAGCCAAAGACAAAGATGAATTTCCGGAAATCAAGGCTGAGCTTAAAAAGATTGTCAGACAAATCAACAAAGGGGGGAAAATAGAAGAATTTGAAGGTATAATTCCTGTACTTAACGATGCTGTAGAAAGGCTCATCGTAGTTTGGGATCTAAGGGAAATGGGTTTTAGTGTTGGCAGCCTGATTGGTTTTTTTCTTTTTACAATTCTGATGATCCCTGTATTTACGATCATGCGCATCAACAACTCACGGATATCTACCCGTTTGCAGGAGTCAGGCGTCAGGCGCTCGTTCGGTGCAAGAAAGCATCACATATTGTTTCAATTTCTTTTTGAGAACATAATCGTAACTATTTCAGGTGGACTATTAGGCATCATTTTTTCGGCAATAATTTTCGATTTTTTACTCTCCATCGCCTATCCTGAACAGGAGTCTGTTGGTCTTTTACTTAATGATACAAGTTTAAGCTGGAGTTTGCTGACCATTATGCTATTCAGCATGCTCACCGGATTGGTGCCAGCTTTCAAAGCCAGTAGGCTAAATCCCGTATTTGCACTATCAGATGGGAATAAAATTTTATATAGAAATAAAAAATATGCGTACGATAAAATATCGGGAATCGCTATTGGCGGAATATTCTTATGTATGATATTGGTATTCAGCTCACTTGCCCCTTCCCTAATTTCGATCACCAAATTGCACTGGGTTTCAAAATTAAATGCACGCATCATAAAAATAGATGCTAAAGATAAGCATACTTATGCCGCCAGCTTTCAACAACTGAAAAGCAAACTGAAAAAAATTGATGGGATTAAACACATATCCTTCACGAACACCTTTCCTCTTTCCGCATGGCATTTAAATGATTTCATTACTCCAACAGGTTCGCATAAGGCAAAATTTCATAAGGTAGATGAGTCTTTTAACAACATTATTCAAATGCAGATGGTTGAGGGTGTTTGGTTTCAGCCTACTAAACTTCCTAATAAACCAAACTATCATCAAGTCATCTTATCTGATCATGCAGCCCAGCTGTTCTTCGGCTCCATGGATTGCATGGGGCAAACATTTCAGGATAAAGATAACATTACCTATCAGGTGACCGGCATTAATAAAGCCAAACCTTTACGAACACAGGGAAGCCTTGAGCAATACCAGGTATTTGTTTTTGACCCCGAAATCCGTAATGAGGCTTTAATTCAACTTGATGAAGGCGTGGATATGAAAACCGTTTGGACAGAAATGAATAATGTTATTTATGGAATGGCAGGCGTTTCTATTAGATCATATGATAACTTGTCGGATGAATACTATGCATATTATAAAATGCTTTTTCCAATACTGAAAGGGCTGGGAATTATAGTATTTATTATGCTGACAAATGCAGGGGTGGGCTTCTTTGCCATCGGCTGGAGTCAGGTGCGCAAGCGAAAGAAAGAAATTGGAATACGCCGTGCCTCCGGTGCCAGCAAGATGAACATTTATCGCATGGTGATAGGCGAGCACCTCAAGACCACCCTGATCACTATTGGCATTGTCATGGTGCCTGTCAGTCAGCTTATATTATTTTTCTCCGGCAGTCAATTCAAAATGGAATACTGGTTTGGCGCAGTGGGAATATCTTTTGTCTTTACACTGAGCTGTGTGTTGCTGGCCGCATACTTCCCTGCCAGAAGGGCGGCGGCTACCGATCCGGTAGTGGCACTGGCGGATGATTGAATGAGGGGATGATTGAATGATTAAATGAGAGAAGGATTTAATGAGAACTTTTAACCTCTAAACCCTGAACTTCTAAACCCCTGAACCCGTATCTTGTGTCAGAAAAAGTAAATATTAGCATGGGATTCAGCAAATGGCAAATTATTCAATTTATTGGGTTCCGTTTATGCGTATTAACTTTTCGGAAATTCGCTCAATTGAGATAATTCTATTTGATAATCAAGAGATAACTGGTTATTTGCACCCTGGAAAAAGATGAAGTATTAAACGATAAAAATGATCCTGATAATAGATGATGATATTGCCATACGCTCTTCACTTTCTTTATTTTTAGAAAGTGAGGGTTATGAGGTTTTGCAGGCAGAAAAACAAGGTCCTGCCCTGAAAGCCCTGCATTCGCATCCTGTATCATTAATGATTATGGATATGAATTTTTCCACTGCCTCTACGGGTGAGGAAGGGTTGGAGCTGCTTCAAGATGTGAAAGATCGCTGGCCGGCAATTCCAGTGATCCTGATCACAGGTTGGGGGTCTATCGAGTTGGCCGTGAAAGGGATGCGCCTCGGGGCTTCCGATTTCATTACCAAACCATGGGACAATGCACACTTGCTTAGGTCGGTACACACGTGTATTCAACTTCATAGCGAACAAAACCAGCGCATGCACACACGCAAAGAACTGGATGCGGAATTTAGTTTCAGCCGGATTACCGGACACCACCCTATGGTAATCAGTCTATTAGATACAATTGGCCGGGTCGCTCCCACCGATGCACCAATCCTCATCCAGGGTGAAAGCGGCACAGGAAAAGAACTGATCGCCGAAGCTATTCATGCCAACAGCGAGCGCAAAAATAGCCCTTTGGTCACGGTGAATATGGGGGCAATCACCCCTACCCTTTTTGAAAGTGAAATGTTTGGGCACAAAAAAGGGGCTTTTACCAATGCTATCAGCGATCGTGATGGGCGATTTGCGGTGGCTGACGGAGGCAGCATTTTTCTTGATGAGATAGGAGAACTGGACATGGCCACGCAGGTAAAACTGCTGCGAACGCTACAAGAGAAAACCTTTGAACGGGTGGGAGACAGCAATAGCATCCGATCGGATTTCAGGTTGATTTGCGCAACCAACAAAAAACTGGAAGACATGGTGGCAGCGGGTACTTTCCGGGAAGACCTATATTATCGCATAAACCTTATCACTCTTGAGGTACCTCCTTTACGGGAACGCAAGGACGATATTCCTATGCTGACCAACCACTTTCTGGAAAAAGCATGCAGAATTTATAAAAAAGAAGCACTCAGGGTTTCCCCAAATGCCATGGAATACATCAAAGGACTTTCCTTTCCGGGAAACATCCGTGAGCTAAAAAACCTGGTGGAGCGGGTTGCGTTGATCGCCGTGGATCCGGTGCTGAAAATTGAAGACTTTCAGTGCCTTGGCCTTGGGGCAAATGTAAAAGCCCAACATAGCGTACCGGCAATCCCCGGACAATTTACCTTGGACGAAATGGAAAAATCTATGATTGAAAAAACCTTAAAAAAAACCAGCGGCAACCTGTCGGAAGCGGCAAGATTACTAGGGCTCAACCGTGGGCAACTCTATCGCCGCATGGAAAAATTTGATCTTGGAAAATTGAACCGGTAATAGTTATAATTCAGAACGCCATGGAGTAGATGCAAGATTTTATAAAAAATTATAACTACATGAATAGCTCAGGAGTTAATTTTTACAAAAAATGAACATCAACAATAAACTAAAAATATACTTGCTGCTTATACACGTTTTGTTTTTTGCTTTATTCTTGCAGCAAGGAAATTCTCCTGTTTGGCTCATTATCGCAGTGGAAGTATTGCTTGTGATCTCCTGTTTTATCAGCTTTGGTATGTTACAAAAAATCAACCGGCACTTTGACATGATCACCATGTCTATGGAAAATATCAAAAGCCAGGACTTTAGCATCCGAATGAAAAAAAGCGGCCAGAAGGAATTTGACAGGCTTGTAGAAGTATATAATCATATGATCGACAAGTTGAGAGCAGAGAGGATATCTACGAGTGAGATCAATTACTTGTTGGCAAGTATCATTAAAGCTTCTCCAGCAGGCATAGTGCTTTTTGACTTTGACAACCACATTAAGGCAATCAATCCGGCAGCTGCCAAATTTCTATACAAAACCGAAAATGAGCTTTTGGGCAAACAATTTACCGATCTCGAAAAATCCATTACCGACATTCTTTACCAAGATGACCACAACTGGCGTGTGATCCACAATGGTGGCCTCAACATTATCCGCTCGTACAGTGGTAAGTTTATCAACCAGGGTTTTGAAACCCGGTTTGTGCTGTTCGAGGATTTTTCGGAAGAAATTCACCGGGTAGAAAAAAATGCCTATAAAAAGCTGATCCGTATGATGGGTCATGAAGTAAACAACACCGCGGGGGCTGTAAATTCCGTTTTGGAGACCTACATCAGCAAGCACGAAGATGTCTATTCAAAAACTTTTAAGATTGTAAAAGACAGGAATAAACACCTGAGTTTGTTTATGAAGCGCCTCTCAACGCTGGCCCGACTACCGATGCCGGAAATAGCAACGTTTGATCTTGGCCCTACTATCAGGCAGGCAGCACTGTTGATAAAAGCCAAGTTTGGAAGTAAGCATATTGACTGGATAATCAGGAAAGATGAGGCACCATTTACGGTATCGGCCGATCAGCTACAAATTGAACAGGTGCTCATTAATGTCTTTACCAATGCTGCAGAGGCTATTGAACAAGTAGGTGAGATATCTGTTGATTGGACCGCCGGCTCGGGGGAATTGTTTATACGAAACAATGGACAGCAGATTTCCGACGAAGATGAAGCGCAGATTTTTACATCCTTTTTCACTACCAAACCCGAAGGCCAGGGCATCGGCCTCACGCTGATCAGGGCAATATTGGAGCAGCATGGGTTTCAGTTTCACCTGAAAAGCCTGAGCAGCGACATCACCGAATTTGCCATTCAATTTTAATCTATTTTTATAAAAGCAACACTTCGTTTAATGATGAATTATAAATTAAACACTTGATTATCTATTGTTTATAAGATATTTTACAGATCATGTAAATTACTCATAATAAATGTGTTAAAATTTTATAACGAACCATTATAAAAGGGTATTGGAGCTTTATATATGACGGTGGTTTTGGTAACAAAAAACTATTTACCCTATACTTCGCTGAAATACATACCTGTCCAATGAATTATATGGCTATTTCAATATAAATTTGCTAAAGTCTTTTTTAGGAAAAAATTACAAATGCTGTTACATCAAATCTTTAACCGAGTATTCCCTCAGTAAACCATGATCAAAGTTAGCTCTCCACCCAAATATGCTGCTGGAATTAAAGGGATTAAATATGCACTCAAAAATGCGTTTGAATCAATGTCTCCTTTAAAATCATTGAAGCTTCTGCGAAAGCTAAATCAAAAAGATGGTATCGATTGCCCGGGGTGTGCATGGCCCGATCCTGATAAGAGATCGAAACTCGGCGAATTTTGTGAGAATGGTGTAAAAGCCATCGCTGAAGAAGCAACTGACAAGCATATTGATGCTGCTTTTTTCAGTAGCTATAGTCTAAAAGAATTGAAACAAAAAAGTGACTATTGGCTGGGAAAACAAGGAAGATTGGTGTGTCCGGTGGTATTTCAGCGGGGAGACACGCATTATAAACCTATATCCTGGCATGAGGCATTTGATCTGATAGGAAGTAAATTGAAATCTCTGGATAATCCAGACGAGGCGGTATTTTACACTTCGGGAAGAACGAGCAACGAAGCGGCATTTTTATATCAATTATTCGTAAGAAAGTTTGGCACAAACAACCTCCCTGATTGTTCTAATATGTGCCACGAATCCAGTGGCGTTGGATTAAATAATACCTTGGGAATCGGCAAAGGATCTGTAACCCTCGAAGACTTTGGGCATGCTGAGGTGATCTTGATATTTGGTCAAAATCCAGGAACCAACCATCCGCGGATGCTGAGTGCGCTTGAAGAAGCAAAACAAAAAGGTGCAAAAATAATCGTAATTAATCCATTAAAAGAAGTTGCATTAAGTCGATTTAAAAATCCTCAAAAACTAAAAGGTTGGCTTTCGGAAGGCACAGAAATAGCCGACTTGTTTCTCCAGATTAAAATCAATGAAGATGTAGCACTTATCAAGGCTTGGATGAAAATACTTCTCAAAGCAGAAGTTCAACAATCAAGCGTTCTGGATATGGATTTTATTGACAAAAATACTACAGGATTTTCTGAATTAAAAACTGACCTTGAGCAATACGATCTAGAGGAACTTATAAACAGAACAGGACTTCCACATGAAAAAATACAGCTTGCCGCCGATTGGATTTTGTCTAAAAAAAGGATAATTGCCTGCTGGGCGATGGGGCTTACCCAACATGTAAATGGAGTTGATAATGTCCAGGAAATTGTAAACCTGCTCTTGCTTAAAGGTAGCATAGGCAAAAAAGGAGCTGGCACCTGTCCCGTAAGAGGCCATAGCAATGTGCAGGGAGATCGCACTATGGGTATTATGGAAAGACCCACTAAAAAATGGACCGACAAGCTCAGAGACACCTTTCATTTTGACCCGCCTACCTCAGCAGGATATAATGTTGTAGAAACCATCGAAGCCATGTCACAAAACAAGGTGAGCGTCTTTATGGCTCTGGGAGGAAATTTTCTGGCTGCCGCACCAGATACACACAACACTGCCCGCGCATTGGGCAATTGCCAACTTACAGTAAACATCAGTACTAAATTAAATCGTACTCACCTGGCTACCGGCGCAACTACCTTGATTTTGCCATGCCTGGGAAGAACAGATAAATTAATACAGAAATCCGGAGAACAATTCCTGACAGTCGAAAATTCTATGGGTATTGTGCATAGTACCAAGGGGGTGCTTCGTCCTCCTTCACCTTTACTAAAAAGCGAACCGGAAATAATTGCCTCAATCGCCAGTGCCACCCTTGGAAAAAATGATGATATTGACTGGCTTGCACTCACCGACGATTATAATAAGATTAGAGACTTAATAAGCAAAGCCATATCTGGATTTGAGGCCTATAACGATCGATTGAAGGATAAGAAAAGCTTCTCGTTACCCAATGGAGCAAGGGAGGGTATATTTAATACCCCGGCAAAAAAAGCACTCTTCAGCATCAATCAGCTCTCAGAAAAATCTGAATATAAATATACCATGATGACCATAAGAAGTCATGATCAATTCAATACAACTATTTATGGATTGGATGACAGGTACAGAGGAATATTTGGGGGAAGAATGGTTGTATTGATGAATCCAGCAGATATCAAAAAAGAAAATATACTACCAGGATCCAGGGTTGGATTATTTAATTCTTATGACGGAGCGCATAGAGAGGTAAACGGTTTTCAAGTTGTTTCATATTCCATTCTCGAGGGTTGTTTAGCAACGTATTTTCCCGAAGCCAATCCTTTGATACCCCTAAGCTTGCATGCCCGCAAAAGTCATACGCCATCGTATAAATCTGTTGGGGTAAATATTAAAATTCAGTTTCTGAACTAGTAAATTGAATGATTTGCCGTTTGCTGATTCCATGTTAAAAATTAATTTTTATGATACATGGTATTGAGAACTGGGTATTTAGTATTGATTACTTAGTTGTCGGGAGTAGGTGGATTATTTTATAAAAAAGACATCAGTTCATAACGCATTATTATAGTTACTTCTCGTTATAAAACTTTAACACATTGATTATGTGTAATTTACGCGATTTGCAAAATTTAATTACACAAATGATAATCAGGTGTTTAATTTATAATTCAACATTATTAATTAATAATTAAACGAAATACTGTCTATACATACCCAACAATCCAATAGGCTATATATCCAACCCATTCTTTTATCAAGTAGTCCCAATCGTTGAGCACCTTGGGAGATGGGACAAATCTCCTGTATTTAAATCTGTCTTCAGGTAGAGAAGCATAAAAATCAGTGCTGAAACCAGTAACATCTAATCCTACTTTTCTAAAACAACCTTCTGCCCTGCGCATATGATATGCTGAAGTCACTAAGATTATTTTGCCTTCCAATTCAGATTCATGCAACATATTTTTCACAAATAGTGCATTTTCATGTGTATTCCTCGATGAGTTTTCTATCAAGATATCATCCGAATCTACACCACACATTATATAAAAGTCTATGATCGGTGAATTATCTAGAGTTGGCAGTCCTAAAAGCCTTCCATTGCCACCGGAATAAAGAATCTTTTTTACCTTACCACTATGATAAAGGTTGAGCGCATGAGTTATTCGACCTGCCCCTTTTTGGAAAAACAATCTGTCGCTTGGCTTGCGCTCCACATCAGCGGTACCGCCCAATACCACAGCCATGTCGAATTTGTCAGTTAACTCACTTATAGGAATTGTCGGTTTTTCCCAACGCATCATACATTCATTAAATATGAATCCGTTAGAAAAAAACAAAAATAAAACAAGGGATGTCCATCGAAATCTTTTCTTCCAAATTTTGCTCTTGATCAGTAGTGAGCCTATCAGCAAAAGGAGTATGATAATGAATGGCTTAATTAAGTAGAGAAGTATTTTAGATAAAATAAAAAACATAGTGGCAATTGTATATTTAGGATATTGGCCTTTTCAAACCTTTTTGGGAATGATCAATTCAATTAATTTGCTTTCGCTTAAACCTGCCCTCCAGGGTAACAATTTTTTTCAATACATCATAATATAGCGCAATAACCAGAGACAAAGACATCAGCCACATGATGGCAGTATTGAAATAAAGTGTTTCAATATACCTGCCAGCAAAATATTTAATTGGCTGATAAAACAGTGTCCTGAAATCAAAGAAGTTCACTGGATTTGGGTTGATGAAAATCGGATATATCTGCTGTATCAATCTGCCTTCATATTCCAGTATCCTTGTTTTCTCTTTGTTATCAAAAACCATGGATTTGATCTGATCGTTGGTGTAATCTCTTTTCATTTTATTAAACGCATCAACTTTTTTGGGCGATCCGGTCATTTCTTTGATTTTCTTTTCCTTGGCATTCAGGGCAATGTTGTGCCTGTTGAGATGGATACCTTTCAGCGTTCTCAAAAACTTTTGAGTTGCTATAAAGGTTGTAGAATCTAATTTGCCAACAGTAAGATTTTCTAACAAATGAAATTTGTCGTGGCCAAATTCTTTCTTTTGAACTTCAATTTCATTTCTAAGGACCAACAATCGATTTTCAATATTATTAATTGTCTCTTCATCTTCCGCATTTCTATTTGTAAATGCATATTCTAACAAAGACTCCAATCTGGGCAGATAGTACACAGTTTTATAATCGGAAAGAGATATCTCTTTATCTACCTCATAAAACATCTTTTCAAATTTGTTGTTTTTAAACTGGTTGACCATCAATGCCTCGTAGGCCCAGCGAGATATCATGATATCACCAATTAAGGGAACGCGAGATTTAGCCCCAAAGGCAGGGTTTAACTGATCAAATTGCACAACAACCCCACTCAATAATATCTGCGGAATAAGTAATATGGGTATTATAATATAAATCGTCACAGCCGAATTGAACGATGCTGATATATTTAGACCAAGTACATTTGCAAAGCATGATGCTGAAAAAAACACCAACCAATAAGAAAAATACATCCCATTTATCGAAAGAATAATATTTCCGACAAGGACAAAAGATGCTGCCTGGATGGCTGAAAGGCTAAAGAGCAATATGAGTTTTGAAACTATATAACTTCCCCTGCTAAGGTGAAGGAAAGATTCGCGCTTCAGAATTTTCTGGTCTTTAATAATCTCTTCAGCGCTTACTGTCAAACCCATAAAAAGAGAAACAATTATGCCCATAAAAATGTATGCCGGTATATTCACATTTTCCTGAAAAATATACTCAAAAGGCCTGAAAGCTTCCCCCGGGTAGAACCTAACTAATACTGCCAGAATAATTGCAAGGAGTGGAGCTTCCAAGAAATTGATCAGCATATATTGCTTGTTGGCCAATTTTGACTTAAAATCTCTTGCTGTAAAAATTGACAACTGCTTTATCCAACTGGGAATATGAAGAACTGCTCTGGGTTTTTCACTTGTTTTTTCCAAATTGTGATAAACCACTTTTTCTTTATATACCTCATTCCACGTAATAGGTGTTACCTTCCGCTGCTCAGTATGCCGACCGTACTCATCAACCACACGCGTTTCGATGATGTTGAATAATTGCTCGGCATTAACATTGCCACACTCTGTGCAAGATCCTGATTTTTTATCTACAAGCTTTGTCGCTTCCCTGAAATATACAATGGCTGCCACTGGATTTCCATAGTATATCGGATATCCACCTACATCCAGGATAAGCAACTTATCGAACATCTTGAAAATATCTGAGGAGGGTTGATGAATTACTACAAAAATAAGTTTGCCACGCAGCGACAATTCTTTGAGCAAATCCATTATATTTTCGGAATCTCTAGATGAAAGCCCCGAGGTAGGCTCATCGACATATAAAACCATGGGTTCCCTAAGTAATTCCAGTCCTATGTTTAGCCTTTTCCTTTGCCCTCCTGATATGGTCTTTTGAAGAGGGTTGCCAACTTTTAGATGCTTTGTTTCAAATAACCCAAGGCTCATCAAAGTCTTATCAACTAAACCGATAATTTCTTGTTCGGTATAATTGCTAAAACAAAGTTTAGCGGCATAATATAAATTCTGAAATACTGAAAGATCTTCAATAAGCAAATCATCCTGTGGGATATATCCAATAATTCCTTCGACCTTCTCTTTCTCTTCATGAATGTCGATTCCGTTGATAAATACCTTTCCTGATGACGGTTTTTCATTCCCGTTCAATACATTAAACAATGTAGATTTACCAGAGCCACTTGCTCCCATTACGCCAATTAGATTTCCATTTTTCTCTTTTAGCGTAACATCCCGAAGACCAATACTTCCATTCTTAAATTTATAATATATATTCTCGGCATGGAATGATATCGGAGTCTCATTATCTTCAATACGGAAATAACTAAGTATATCGCTATAATAAATTGCCTTGAACCTATTGCTTCTGATAGTGCTCCCCGAAGGGACAATTTCGATTTTCCCATGTTCCATTGGGATTTGATTTAAGAACAGGCTTGAATTACCCAGGTACTTCAGAAAAAAAGGCTTGATAGATTTAAGATTTAGAATAGCTGCAAACCCATCAATACTTCCTTCCGGTTTAATAATCTTACACTTTCCAGGAACATCATCAACTTTATTTACAACGATCAATATATTTACAGAATTGAAATCCTCAATATTTTTTGCCGCAACAAAATTTTGAATGGAATTTAATTCTTCATTGTCAATGTTGAGTTCCTTCCCAATATTGTGAAGTGCTGTGTTTTCATCATCAGAAAGTATATTGTCTGCATAGACAAGTTGGGTCAATTCTGAAATTAAAAATATTTTTTGCTGTTGAGTAATTTGGCCGTTTATCCTTCTTGTAATTTTAGAAATCTCTAAAAGCCCTGTTTGACCTTCGCCCAATTTTATTTTACAAAAACTATTAAATAGGCCCATGTATTTTTCAATCACTTCCTTATTGAGCCTGGAGGTAAGTAAATTGAAAATCTTTGATTTCTCTTTTTCACCAACCCCATCCAACCTTGCCAGCAAGGCAAATAACTGTATCACAGCTTCCAGCAATTGTTCACTCATAGGTTGGTGTATTTATAGATTATCCAATAATTTTTACGCATAAAAAAAGGTATCGAAGATCAAACTCCAATACCTTTAATATTTTAAATCATATACTTTTTATTAATAGACTACATTCGTTCTTATAGAATCAACCTGTGCTGTTAACCGTGACAGCACTTCATCGTTTAGCACTTCATTACCTTTCCCAGAGCTAATTTTTCCCATAGGATCAAATTTTGTGTAGTTATCATACAATTCTTTTAGGCTGTTAATTGTTGCAATTTCCCAGTCTTCTTTACCATCGACACTTTCGAGCAAATCAATTACGTCCTTTAATGATTCCTTTTGTTTTACAAGATTTTGAACTAAAGGAGCCAATATTTGTAACCTCATATCGTCAGGAAGGAGGTCCTTAGGATAAGTATCAATTATTTGTGTTGATATGTAAAGAGCCTCAATAAATGTTCCTCCAATCATAAGGGCGGCAATATTATTTCTATCATTTTCTTGAAGATACCTATCGCTATTTGCAATTACGTCATCTATAATATTTGCAAGGCTGTCCGGTTTAGAAAGGTATTTTTCAAATCTTGCCAATACGGCAAAGTCAACAGCATCTTGAGCACCCACAGCTTCTGTAAGTTTCAGGCAAACATCCATATAATTAAGTGCATCCTGTGTTCTGCCATAACTGCTTAAGTATCCTATGTCGGTGGCATATACTCCAAGATTAAAGGCGGCCTTTTTTGCCGAAATAGTGTAAGACTCATATTTTTTATAATCATTAACAATATTTGGATTGAAATCAGCACCGGTACTTTGAATAATATATGGTATTTCTGCAGGAGAAGGGATATCGCGGATTGCCCTATCGATTCGCTCTTTTAGCTGGTCTTGAGCAGCATCAAATTCTTTGGCTGCATCGGCATTTTTTTTCTTGTCAGATCCGCAAGCAACCATCACACTGATGACAATTGCCAATAAGATTTTGCTACTCAATTGATAAAATTTTTCTGAATTCATAGCCAAATATATTTTCTGGTTTAATAAACTTATATACTTATTTCGATTTCAATTTAAGTTGGTAAATATATCAAAGAAAATAGTTTTTACTTCATTTGAGGTGGAAAAATAATCATAGTGCGCACTTCATTATCCAGCATTTCAACGCCAATTCCTTTATCAATGATGGCAATATATGATTTTTGGTCAAATGGATAAATTTGTTGCTCCCCATACAGCTCATCAATTTTCTCTTTATCATCCCAAAAATTCAACCCTTCTACAGTTCCAATGTCGGCACATAACATTTTATTATATTCGGGATAACTGCTCAGTTGGATCATGCATACCAAATTATCTTTAAAAAATAAATCTGAAACCGGAAGCCACATGATATGTCTGTAGCTAACAACAAAATCAAAATCAATCTCAGCTTTCTCAGCTATAAATTTCAGTTGGGGAGATACACTTCCCTTTTCAATTTTATTTCCTTTAAACCCAAGCTCCCATTCTACTTCATCCCAATCAATTCCGATTTTTATATCCATCAACCCCTCTCCTGGGATCAAGAATTGACTGAAACTTTCTGTAGTAGAAATGAAAAGAATGCAAAAAAATGTTAATATTATTTTCATATAGATTTAGAAATTCCAGATTTGAAGCGATCAAAAATAAATTATATTTCCTTTTCAAACAGAAATATCTTTTTTTTATCTAAAACTAATTATTTCTTAGCACAAAAATATTTTTTTCATCACAACAATGACAATAATATGATTAGGCACGTAGTAATGTGGAAGTTTAAAGAAATGGCCATAGGCCTAGAGAAACCTGAAAATATAGCGACAGTAATCAGAGCTTTGAAGGCATTGGAACCAAAAATTAGCGAGATTAAATCTTTGGAAGTTGGAAAAAATTTCAATCCTGCCGATGTCGCTTTTGATCTGGTATTGATTTCTACCCATGAGCATAAAGAAGCACTTAAGGGATATATCGATCATCCATTTCATAAGGAAGTTGCAGCTTTTATAGGAGAACTTGTTGCAGAACGAAAAGTAGTAGATTTCGAATATTAATTTTAGCGCTGCCACGAGCCGATCTGCAAAAGGCAGGCTCGTGGGAAAGCCTTAAGTTTACAGATAAAATATTTCCTTCGATGATTTCTACTGAAGAATTTTCTACAATGAAAATGAGTAAAAAAATTCGGACCCTTTATGGGGAAGGCATTTTTATTGTAGCTATCAGGTATTATAAATATAAAATCAACTTATACTTACTTTCCGATTTTTATATTGAGGTTTTCTACAACCCAAAATTAGATAGAATAGATAAAGTAGAACCACTGATTCGGCCTACCAAACGCATGAAATTTTATGCTGATCAAATCAAGTTACCCTCAGATCTTTTATCCTGATTATCTTCTGCACTTCGACATGCCCTGCAGAGCATGTTGAAGTGCTGGAATTGGAATATATCACATCATTCAAAGAGGGGTCTCTTGCGAAGAACCCTGCTTTAGAATTAGATTAACTGACAGAAGACCCCACTATGAATGGAGGTTTCTAACGAAGAATTATAATTTTGTTATTATGGATGATATTTCATTAAAGTAATTCATTCTTTCCGTAGTAATGTTATTAGCCGGATATCTCATTGAACTTTATTTGAAATGGGTAAGGTTAAAAAATTTAAATCAAATCCTGGGTATAGGTATATATTGGCTAAAGCTTTATGCAAATATATTATTGCTATTTGGCATAATTTCCTTTATAACCTTGGGTCTGCCGCTTATTCTTCAACTAATAGCAGAGCTGTATTTATAAGTAACCATGTTTTTCGAAATGTTCCGAAGAGCATGTCGAAGTTGTGATAAAAAGGATTCCTGCCTGCCGCAAGGTAGAGCTAACCCTGATCCAGGAGCTATTTATGTATTTGACAAAGGGTATGTGAACTATAAGGTATGGAAACAATGGACAGAGCAGGGTGCCTTCTATGTTACACGGCTCAATGAAAATGCGGACTATGAAGTTTTAACCGGACAGCCCAATCATATAAGTGACTACGCTAACGTAGGTATTATATCCGATCAACTAATCAGACTAAAGGGAGCAAAAGTTTCCTTAGAGGCCAGATTAATTATTTTCAAAGATCCTGTAACAGGAGAAGTATTGAAATTCATATCCAATATGTTTTCCTGTCAGGACTACACAATCATTCAACCATATAAATACAGGCGGGCTATTGAGACGTTATTTAAGCAAATTAAACAAAACTTTAAGTTAGAGTATTTTTTCTCGGACAGCCCGGAAGGGATTAAAACTCAGGTTTGGGTAGCATTAATAGCAAATCTGATTTTTACAATTATACATCGGCAGGTAAAAGAATGTGAATTGTTTGTCACAATAATCAGCATGGCCTCAAACAACCTGGGATCTTACACTGTCTTGATAAATCTACTTAAAAGAAGAACACCACAAGGAGAGGATCGAATTATAAAAATAGTACAACTTGATGCGTTTAGTAATAATGAGGGGGTGTTTTTGAGCTTCAAGGAAAATCTACTTAATCTAACCAAAAACATACCCTTTTAGCTATTTTTGACTTTAGTCGGATGACAGTAATTAATAATTAACAATTTCACGAAGTGTTAATATATTGTGCTAAGTTCTAAGCAATACAGCAAAAAGTTATATCTTTACTAAATGAGACCAAGCCAAGAAATCAAGGAGTTATTTGCTCAATTGCCTATAGGCTTACAAACCCAATTGTTGGATGAGCTTCTGCAAGAACAGGAATTACAGGGTAAAGTATTAATAGCCGTTCAAGAAGAAATTTCAAAGGCATTGGATGGAAAGTTGGCCGATAAAACAACCTTGAT
>CAZDRA010000096.1:0-16972 GCA_964507705.1 uncultured Roseivirgaceae bacterium
TATTCTATTCCAATCCACCATTGTTTGAATATCTGTTTGGTGTTATTAAGATTTACTATTTCTCCAATGCGAGGTGTGACAAGAGGTATTTTATGTGCTTTGTTTAGTTCTGATATTTTTATCAACGGTTCGTCCCAAGAGTGATTAGCCAATGCAAACTTTGAAGAGTGTACCGGAAATAACCTTTTTGCTTTTAAGTCCTGAGCAGCAACAAGAACCTCTTCAGGAAGCATATGTATTGCTCTCCATGCAAGATTATATTGTCCATTATCTAAAATTGCAAGATCAATCGGTCCAAATTTTTCACCTATTTCCTTAAAATGAGTATCATATCCACTATCCCCTCCAATGTATATTTTCTGAGAAGGAGTTTGCAACACATATGATTGCCAAAGTGATTGATTTCTTGTGAATTTTCTTCCTGAAAAATGTCTTGCTGGAGTGGAGAATGCTGTGAAACCGGAATCTAATTTGACTGCTTCGTGCCAATTAGTTTCAATAATTTGATTTTTTGAATATCCCCAATACTCAAAATGTGCTCCTACTCCAAGTCCACAGATTACCTTATTCGTTTTTTCTTTTAATTCTATTACGGTAGAATAATCAACATGATCGTAATGATCGTGGGAAATAAATAAATAGTCTATCGGAGGGAGGTCACTTACGGTATAAACATCAGTACCATTAAATGATTTGACAGTCCCAGGAATAGGAGATGCATTTCCGCTAAATACAGGATCTACCAAAATTCGTTTTCCATCTATTTGCATAAAATATGAGGAATGTCCAAACCAAATTAACACATTGTCCTTAATGTCTAAATCTAATAGATTGGTTCTGATAGATGGGATTTTATCTTCAGGAGTTCGTCTTGGTGCTTTCTTGAAAATTTGGTTATACATAACTCCCAAGATTGAGTATCCGTCAGAAATACCAGGTGTAAAATTTACATTTTGAAACTTTCCATCTTTAAAATTATCTGATCCATTTATTAAATCAAGTCTGTCTCCTGAAGCTACTTTTCCAAATTTTGATTGTTGTATGTAAACTATGACAACTACAGTCAAAACACTTATTAGTATTACTATTAATAGAAACATTCGGTTTAATATTTTATAAAATTTCGATTTCATTCACTAACGATAATTCTTTAAGTGACACACGACAGAATTGATAAAAAACGTAGAGAGTAAATAGCACCTTGCTTTCCTTGACCTACGAGCCAAGACCGATTTCTAAATTTAAATTATATTTGGCGAATTTATTGGACCCCGATGAAATTTTGGAATGCAAAAAAGCTCTATGTTTTTTTATCTAATGTTAGCGATTTTTCTTTAACGAGGAGTACATATATATTCCAATTGTTCCAAAAATTGTCGTTATAAAAATTGGTAAAAAATATGTCCCTAAACCATCTCCTTTATTCAATGATGTTTGAATTGTCCCATATCCGATATAAAAGAAACTAGCTGCAATTAACAGATTCAAAGTTCTTATAAGTTTAGTTGCTATTCGGTATTGTCGTTTTGCGTTTTCTTCAGTAATTTCTTTAGGATAATTGAATATGTGCGGGTATTTGTTCAAGAAAAACATTCCGATATATATCACAAATCCAACTGCTGGCAATGTCCAGATAATATTTTTTTGACTAAACTCGTCAGCTTCACCAGATGCGTTAAAGTGTATTGGAATAATTTCGGGTAATTCATTGAAATAATACAAAGGGAATCCAATCATTAAAAGCAAGAAAGTTGCTCCAATAACTTCTAAAACCCAGTCAGAAACATCTAATTCTATTTTTATTTTCGGTCTATCCATTTTGCAGTCAATTATCGCCAACAATTAACCAAAGTTATTGGTTTATATCTTTCGTAATGTGAATGCTAAACTAATGGATATTTATGGAAAAAAAATAGCTAATGCTTACTTCTTCAAAAACCTCCCCTTGTCTTCCATACTTCTAGTAAGCTAAATACTTAACTATCTGAATTGCTTTCGTTTAGTTGAATTTTAGGTGACTCTGTTCCAAAAACAGGAAAAAGTTGCTCTGAAATAATTGAAGTGAATCCTTCCTATTGGATTAAAAAGGAACATTGCCGCCGTTAGGTTCAGTGTTATCTGATTTGCCGCCTTGATTGGCTTTGCTTTGAAATGTGATGGTGTTGGTCTCTTCATTAAATTGGCCTTCATGATCTCCACTAGTTGGAAACCCTCCATTGAAATTGCCGACATCAAGATCACAAAACTTGGTAAATTTCCCAATGAATTTAAGTCTTACTGTATCCAGCGAACCATTCCTATGCTTGGCAATGATCACCTCAGCTACGCCCTGCACACTGTTTCCTTCTTCATCGGCATTAATACCATAATATTCAGGGCGATAAAGAAACAATACCATGTCTGCATCTTGCTCAATAGACCCCGACTCCCTAAGGTCAGACAGCATTGGTTTCTTATCTCCTCCCCTCACCTCGACCGCACGGCTAAGCTGAGAAAGTGCAATAATGGGAATATTTAATTCTTTGGCAATATTTTTTAACGATCTGGATATAGAGGCTATTTCCTGCTCTCTGTTTCCTCCGCCGCCCTTAGAACTGTCACCAGACATCAATTGCAAATAGTCAATGATAATTAGCTCAACCCCATGCTGAGCCACGAGCTTTCTTGCTTTGGCGCGCAACTCCAATATGGTCAAAGCAGGAGTATCATCAATAAATATGGGCGCATCAGAAAGTTTGGCAGTTTTTTGAATCAACTGCTCCCACTCATAATCTTGCAAGTTTCCCTTTTTTATCTTATCACTTTCTAGCTCTGCCTCGGCAGATATCAGCCTGTTGACCAATTGAATACTGGACATTTCAAGGGAAAATAGTGCTACTGGCTTTTTGAAATCTACTGCTGCATTTCGCATGGCAGAAACAATAAATGCTGTCTTTCCCATACCTGGTCGAGCGGCGATAATAACCATATCAGATTTTTGCCATCCTGACGTCACGCGATCAAGTGCCGAAAATCCGGTAGGAACGCCAGTAAGTCCATCACCTTGTTTCTTCTTGATTTCGAGCTCAACGATGGCCTCATGCATCAAGGATTTCATATCATCGTAGTTCTTTCTGATATTTATTTCCGAGACCTGAAATAGCGATTGTTCTGTTTTATCCAGGAGAGAAAAAACATCAACAGTATCTTCATAAGCCTCATAATGGATTTCTGAGGCAATGCGGATCAATTCTCGTTTGATGGCTTTTTCTATTATAATTCTCGCATGATATTCAATATGCGCTGCAGAATTTACCTTAGAGGTGAGCTCCGTAATATAGTATGCTCCTCCCACAAACTCCAGCTTTCCTTTTTTGCGAAGGTGGTTGGTAACTGTCAGCAGATCGACAGGTTCAGAATTATTAAAAAGATCGACGATGGAATTATAAATCTCTTTGTGATTGTCTTTGTAAAAAGTATCTGGTTTTAATATATCAATTACATTGGTCAAGGCATCTTTTTCCAGCATCAATGCACCAAGGACCGCTTCTTCAAGATCTATAGCCTGAGGTGGAATTTTACCCAGACTTTCGCCGATATCTTTGGATACCATTGTTCTTGTTTTAGATCCTAATCTTAATGACTGAGATTTCCCTGTATCCATGGTTATAAGTTACAAATAATACGATTAAAATTATAAAAGGAGTGTACAAACTTATGTCAATTGTGGAGGTTCTGAAAAGAAAATATCATTTAGTTACCCTACGACTTATCCACCATTAAACTATTTTATCCACAATGGTAATCCACATTTTATTTCTAACACCCTTAGATGTCTTTGTGTGTGATCCACCTGCCTGCCCTGAATTCCTACCTCGCCGCCTGTCCGCCGTGGCGAGGTAGTCGGTTTTTCAGGATTCCAGCATCTGTCTGCGATCTGCAAGAATCTCTGCATAAGAAAATGCCTAAATATTCTTAGGCACAAAGAACCAGGCTTTTACTTTCGCTGCTTTGGGTTATTTATGTTTGCTGCCAGTAGCTGGCAGACCTCAGAACCCTAAATTGAATTCGGGACAGGCAAATCTGAGGATTGTCGAGGGCACATGCTGCAAACACACTCCATTCAAATAAGAAGGGGTTGATTGAATATGCCAACAGACTGTCGAATTAATCCACACTTTGTTGATATACCCAACATTTTGCATGTATATCTTGAAAATAGATTATTTTTCAAGTTATTGAATGTCAATTGTTTATGCTTAAAATAATTTTATGGCACGCCTTTTTCTAATACCTATGGCAACATATAATTATTAAACAATTTAAAATATAAAGACAATGAAAAAAGTAATTTTAAGTTTGATCGCAATTGCTACATTGAGTTTCACTACTGGTTTATATGCAGGTGCCGACAACTCTTCGGTCGTATTGGAACAGCAACAAGAGCAAAAAACAGAAATTAGTACCGATGACTTGCCAAATGTGGTAAAGACAGGTTGGGCCAAAAGCGACTACAAATCAGAGCATGTAGACAAGATTTTCAAAGTGAAAGGCCAAGGGGGGGAATATATTGAATTCATTATAAAATCAGATCAAGGCAAAAAGGCTATTCATTTTGATCTGAATGGTAAATTTCTCAAAGTGAAAGCCGTTTCATAGGTAAAAAACCATAGAACACAGCTAATATCTATTTAGATAATAGAACATCTCAAACAACCAAATTTCGGAGGTTGCCTGTATCAGGTAACCTCTATTTTTTTGTAATCTCTACCTTATAATGATTAAGTAATGAGATACATTTATAAGCTCGAAATAAAACTAACGTTAACTTCTAAAAGATTTTTTCATTTAGGAAATTTCCCATGCAACAAAAAATACTGGTCGTTGACGATGATTCATATTTCAATAAAATGATATCTGCCTTCCTGAAAAAGAATGGCTTTTCAGTAAATTCTGTTTTTACGTCCAAATCAGCAATGGAATGTATCGCAAGTGATTCACCAGACCTGGTGCTTACTGATTTCAAACTACCCGACCTTAATGGCCTTGAGTTAATGGAATTGATCAAGGCGAAAATTCCAGATCAGACAATGATATTGGTAACAAATTATTCAAATATAAGGACGGCTGTGCAATCTATAAAATTAGGCGCTTTTGAATTTATTACCAAACCTGTGAATCCCGATGAACTGTTACTCACCATAAATGCTGCATTGGAGCAAAAACAAATAAAAAAAGATATTACTATCTCTCAGGAAATGGCTACGAGTGATAAAAATATTAGAAAGAAATATATTATGGGAAAAGCAGAGCCTTCGATAAAACTCTGGGAACATATACAACTTGTTGCACCTACCAAAATGAGCGTAATGATTTTTGGAGAAAGCGGTACAGGCAAAGAATATGCTGCCAGAATGATCCATGAATATAGCAAGCGAAAGCAAGACATTTTTGTTGCCGTAGATTGTGGAGCACTTTCTAAAGAGCTGGCCGCCAGCGAATTGTTTGGCCATATGAAAGGAGCTTTTACCGGGGCATTAAAGGACAAAAAAGGCTTGTTTGAATTGGCCCATGGCGGAACGATTTTTTTGGATGAGGTAGGTAATTTGCCCTATGATGTTCAAGTACAACTACTCAGATCACTTCAGGAATTCAAAATCAGGAGAGTAGGTAATGAAACAGATATTTCTATTGATGTGAGGATAATTTCTGCTACTAATAAGCAAATGACATCTGCCATTGAAGAGCATCATTTCCGTCTTGACTTGTATCACCGTCTTAATGAATTTGAGTTAACACTCAGCCCGTTGAGAAATCGAATAGAAGATATGGATGTGTACACTAACTTTTTTCTGGCACAAGCCAACATTGATTTGGAAAAAAATGTAAAGGGGTTTACCGATGAAGTGATACATGCATTCAATAGCTATATATGGCCTGGCAACCTTCGTGAACTTCGAAACATCGTAAGAAGATCTGTTCTTATGAGTCAGGATAATTGGGTGAGGTTATCTCAAATTCCCGAAGCTTTGGTAAAAGGGCAAAAAGTTGAAGACAATACAGCGTGTAGCGTGCGTAATTTCAAAACCAAACTTGAGATGCCCGAATCAACGGACTTGAAACAACTTCAGGAACAAAATGAAAAAGAAACCATAGAGAGAGTTTTATTGAAAACCAAATACAATAAATCCAAAGCAGCGGCTATTTTAAACATTGACCGTACAACATTGTATCATAAAATCGCTAAGTATAAAATTGAGGTTTGACCTCGTTTAGCCGATCGGCAACCTTTTCGAGCAAGGGTAACAGCTTATTAGAAGTGTTCAGCACCTTCTCACTTCTACCAAGGAGATAGTAAACTTCAATTTTTTTTAGGGATTCTGCCATTGAAATAAGGTTAAGGCTTTCATAGGTTTGTATCATTTTGTGTGCTATATCGGAAAGGTGGCTGAAATTTTTTGTGTCCAAAAAATGCCTGAATTGAATCATGTTTTTTTTATTGCCTATGATCAGTTCACGGACTAATTCAGCCAATAGATTTGCGTCGGATCCCGAGAATTGTTTTATATTATCAAAGTCAAAATTGAGATTTATATTTTCCTTTTCCCTAGCATCCGGGTTGGTATGATTTGTTTGGGAGGACTTTGTGCCCACTTTCAGATTTTCTTTTAAAACCCTGCATATTGTTTCCTCATCATAAGGTTTAGTGATTACAGTTGTAAACCCGATTTCAGAAAAGAATTTTACTTTATTGGGAAGAACGTGGGCCGTGATAGCAATCACCGGAAGCGTAGAATCTAATGACTTCAAACAGTTTAAAATATCTATACCACTAATTTGAGGCATATTGATGTCCGTCATAATCATGTCAATACAATCAGAATGCTTTTTAATGAAGGCCAAGGCATTGTTAGGATTTTCAAATACAGACAATTTACGCACCCTTGAACTTAAACGAGTCCTCAGCAAAGTAGCATTCCACTGGTCATCTTCGATCACAACGACATGACCATCAAAAACCAGTTCTTCCCTCTTTGGTGTGTATAATGAAATTTCCTCTTCAATATGGTTTTTAAAAGGCAGACATAGTTCTAATGAAAAAGTTGTTTGCGCATTCAACACGCTATCTACCATGATTTTGCCTTTCATGGCCTCGGTCAGTTTTTTCACGATAGAAAGCCCAAGGCCAGTTCCACCATATTTTTTGGTTACAAAAGTATCCTCCTGCTCGAAAGTGTTGAATATGGTCTTGAATTTGCATGGTTCAATACCCTTGCCTGTATCAGTCACCTTAATATTCAGATTATATCGATTTGTTTTTCTTTGTGCTTTTACATTTAATTCAACATATCCGTGATCTGTAAATTTCACAGCATTGCTGAGCAGATTTGTCAATATCTGTTTTATGCGAAACTCATCTCCAATCAAATCTATCCTATCCAGTTCAGGATCATATGATGTCTTTAATTCAAGGCCTTTTTCTTTACACTGTATGGCAAAAAGCGACTCCATCTGGAGAACAATACCGTGAAGCTGAAAGGGTTCTTCGCTGAGTTCAAGTTTTTTGAAATCGAGCTTCGAAAAATCGAGAATATCATTCACGATCCTGATGAGGTAGTTCGTGTTTTCGGAAAGTGCACGTGAATAAATCTGTTGTTTTTGATTCAGTTTGGTTTTATCCATCAACTCAGAAAAACCCAGAATGCTATTCAGTGGGGTGCGAATTTCATGACTCATATTGGCCAAAAACTCTTCTTTTCTCTTAGCCAGATGGCCAGCTTTGTTCCTTTCCAATTCAAGCCTTTTGCTCAGATAATATGAACGCGTAAGGTCCCTGCCAATAGCAAAAAGAAAAAAACCTCCTAAGACAATTCCCAAAATACCTATGGTAAGTACTGCACGTGTTGAATTCTGCGTGACTCGATTGCCTTCATTTCTTTTTCTCCTCGAATTATCCAGCTCGTATTCTTTTAACTGATGAATAATTTTGTCAATTTCTGTATGCAGCCGTACGTCTTGCTGCAATAGTTTGTTTTCTTTTGACGATAGCAGATATTGACTTTGAAACTCCTTATTAGCCACTTCTTCCAGAATTTGCTTTACCCTGTACAGCATGGTATCCTGATTGTAGTTGGTAATTGCAAGGGTATCAATACTTATTTCTATTGCCCTGATGACGCCATTTTCAATTCGAGCTATAGTATCAATCCTTATATTTTTGGCGCCGAATAACCGCTTAATACTCTTAATAAGACCAGGTTCTTTGTATTCGGTTTGAACTATACTCCTTTTGATTATGGGTTTCATAGCTTCAATGGTTTTCTGATTAGTACGTACCATTGAATGTACTTCCGTGCTGTCAATTGTGCTCTTTGTAATTTTTTCCAGCGCTTCGTTGCTAAAGTTTTTGGTTTGACGGTGTTTTTTAGTCATGAGGAAATCACTGAGATAATTCAGCTTTTGGAGGAAGAGGATTTCGAGCGAATCTACTTTTTGGATTTGTAAACTATCTTCCGCCATTTTCTTTTTCAACTCATCTATATTCAATTGAATTTCCTTGATTTCATCCTGATAAGCATCATAAGTACCAGGCTCATTGGTGAGAATGTATAACCGTATATAGTTTTCTGCCTTTGTTATCCCATGGATGGTATTTTGAATCAGTGCGGTTTTTTTATTTGGTTCTGAAAGCTGATTGATTGAACTAATAAGCTTTTTGTAACTATCATAACTCCAAAATACAGCAGCAATGACAACTGCAAGAATGATAAAAAAAGTTACCCATACTTTCGTTCTCATATAAAATTCAGTAGAAGATATCATATTGTACTAACGCAAAACCAATCATATATTCTATCACTACTAACCGAGTAAAATTTTAAGTAAAAGGATGATTCTCTGGAATCATCCTTTTTTTCATACTTTACGGTTTAGCATAACATGAAAGTATGAGCTCTAAAAATACGGAAAAGAATTTAGTCGGTCAGTCGAATTAATAATATCTCCTTTGCCAAATTGTATATCTTTGATTCGAACACTATCAGACTATTCTCTGATATAATGTAAGTGTGCTGCATGCGTATCGGATAGGATATACCATACCACGCTCATGTAAACAGCAACTTATGGATTTTAAAGCATTATTTGCTGTGCCGATCTACAACCACTCCACCCTAGTCTGCGCATTTACAGATCAATAGATTGTATTACCTGATGGTCTGCGAGCCACAGACCATGGGATAGAATTTAAAAAGCTTCCATAAATCCAAAATAGATAGTGCTGTCGTCCTTGCTGATGCCATAGTCCAATCGGATGTTTATCCTATGTTTGCTATCAATCATCAACCTCAGCCCTCCTCCAGCAGCCCAATGCATTTGATCAAAAGTATATTTTGAATAATCGGGAGCTGTTTGTCCTATGCCTCCGAACATCACCCCACTAATGATACTGAATATCGGAAATCGCATTTCGAGTTGCCCACTTGATGAGGAAAAATCTCTATAACGACCTTCGTAAATCCCACGCATCCTACTTGTCCCTCCAAGAAATGCCAGCGCCTGAATGGGCACATCTCCAGATACATTTTCGGTATAGAGCTGACCAGCAAGAATGAGTTTGTCTGGGAAAATGGTGATATATTTCCGGAGATCTAATGACCATTTGGTGAATACGAAATCACTTCCTAACCATGTATCAAAAAAATTATAATGAAAAATCATATAAGATCCTTTGTATGGATTGTACCTGTTGTCACGCCCTTCATACGCTAATGAGATTCCGACACCAGACTGTAAGCCTTCATTTTCGCTCAGGTCATCTCCACCATCTGCATAGGTAGTATCGGTATAGGAAACATCCAGATAGTTCAAATAACTGTATGAAATACCAGCATAAAACTTATTGAGAAATTTATACTCAAAGCCGCCAAGAAACTCCAGACTCCTTACCAATACATTTGTTGCGCTATCTTTTACTGTGTTATTTCCAGTGCCAAAATATAATTCCGGAAAATCCAAGTATGTAAACCTGGATTTAATATTGTATTTATTCTCCTTCAACATCAAATCCGTTTCGATGTTAAATTTGAATTGTTTATTGAGGGTATAATATAAAAGTGAATTGACACTTGATGGCTGAATACCTGCATCATCGTCAATTTCTTCACCCTTAAATTTGAATGCATTGTACTTGGTAAGACCAAAAAGCAAACTTGTCTCGGTAGAATAAGAAATTACAGGTACTGGAAATTTTTTCACAAATCCTTCCATTGACTTATTAAACCTATTAAACTTACTCAAATGTTTCAAGGTATCATTTTGATTTTGTTCTGTACTTTGGGCAACAGAAAATGAGTAAAAAATACAAAGAAATAGAATGGTTGTAATCCTATAAAATAGGGTCATTAGAAATGGGTTAGTAAATGATTAATGTCAATAATAAATTAAAATATTGTAAAATAGAAAGGTTTCCTATATTTGACAGCATTTCATTTTGTGCTATCTTTGAAACAATAATTACACCGTAGATGACAAGAAATAAGAAAGAAAAAGTTCACTTCATCGCCATTGGAGGGAGCGTAATGCATAGCCTGGCCATTGCTTTGAAAATGAATGGGATTGATGTAAGCGGATCTGATGATAACATTTACGATCCTTCAAAACAACAACTTTCCAATCACGATTTACTACCCGAAAAATATGGCTGGGACGATGAAAATATCACCAAAGATTTGAGTGCTGTCATCCTGGGAATGCACGCCAAAGAGGACAATCCGGAGTTGATTAAAGCCAGAAAGTTTGGCTTACCCATATACTCCTTTCCTGACTATATTCGGAAACAATCTGATGATAAGCAAAGAATTGTAATAGCAGGCAGCCATGGAAAAACAACCATTACTGCCATGATCATGCATGTGCTCAATTATTCCAATAGAGCTTTTGATTATGTTGTTGGTGCATACCTTGACGGCTTTGATAATATTGTAAAATTGTCAGATGCGCCAATCATCATTATTGAGGGAGATGAATATTTTTCTTCACCCCTGGACAAAACACCCAAATTCATCAATTACGAACATCATGTCGGATTGATAAGCGGAATTGCATGGGATCATATCAATGCATTTAAAACTGTTGAAGATTATGTAAAGCAATTTGAAATATTTGCCGATGCAACGCCCAAAGGTGGCACCCTCATTTTTTGCGAAGAAGATGATATGGCTCTTGTCATTGCCAGCAACCAGAGAACAGATGTAAATCAATTCAACTATCCAATTCATCCGTATGTTATAAAAAATGGCACCACCTACTTGAAAGCTGATACAGGACTTATTCCCGTTAAGATATTTGGGAAGCACAACATGCTCAACTTAAATGGTGCTAGAAAATTATTGAGCAGAATCGGTATTACTGACGACATGTTTTACGAAGCCATAAGCTCTTTTGAAGGTGCTTCGAAAAGATTGCAATTGTTAAAGGAAAACAAAAACGCCTCAGTATTTTTAGACTTTGCTCATGCGCCATCAAAAGTGGAGGCTACAACTTCGGCATTCAGAGAAAGATACCCAAAAAGAAAATTGGTTGCTTGCGTAGAGCTGCACACCTTCAGCAGCTTAAACAAAAACTTTATTGACAACTATCAAGACACACTTCGAGATGCTGATGAGGCATGCATTTATTTCAACCCTAATAATAATAAGCAAACCTCGGAAAGTAAGGTTAACATTGAGCATATAGCAAATGCATTTAATTTTAAGGAGTTAAAAATCTTTACAAAAGCAGAAAATCTTGAAGAACATTTGCTTAATAATGAGTGGAAAAATGCCAATTTATTATTAATGAGTTCTGGACAATTTGGAAACATAGATTTGCAATCTATGGCCAACAAAATTATTGATGCTGCAAATTGACAATATTTAAGGCGTAAGAAAACTATAAGCAAATCTATCCTGTCTTGATAGAAGTTATACTTCAATATACTTACGAGTAATGACTGATTATCTGGCTATTAACTAACTTAACATTTAACTATGAAACTAAATCTCAATAATCCACTTGCATTTTTTGATCTGGAAACGACCGGAATAAACATTTCGAAAGATCGTGTTGTAGAAATATCTATATTGAAAATTTCGCCAAACGGGAATGAAGAAGTACTGACAGAAAAGGTAAATCCCGGAATTCCTATTCCAATAGAAACGAGTCTTATCCACGGCATTTATGATGCTGATGTAAAAGATGCTCCTCTCTTTAAAGATCTTGCAAAAAAAATTGCTAAGTTTTTAGAGGGAAGTGACCTTGGTGGTTTTAATATTTTGAGATTTGATGTGCCGGTACTGGTAGAAGAGTTTCTCAGGGCAGGTATCAATTTTGATATCTCGAAAAGAAAACTGATTGACGCCCAAAAAATTTTCCACTTGATGGAAAAAAGAAATCTTTCTGCAGCTTATAAATTTTACTGTGGTCAAAACCTTGAAAATGCCCATAGCGCAGAAGCAGATACCTTGGCTACTTATGAAATATTCAAAAAACAACTGGATTTTTATGACGGAAAAGAGGTAGAAGATATGAAGGGCAACAAGCTTGGTATCATAACAAACGACATGGACGCTGTGCATAAAATTACTCTTCAAAAAATGGTTGACCTTGCAGGAAGGATGGTATTTAATGACAATGGTGAAGAGGTTTTTAACTTCGGCAAACATAAGGGAAAGCGGGTTATTGACATTCTGAAGCAAGAGCCTATGTATTATAACTGGATACAGAAAAGTGATTTTTCATTGGACACCAAAAGAAAACTGACAGAAATAAAATTGAAACAATTCAACAAATAGTAACTTTATAATATAAGGGATTCAGGTGCATAGCAAATAACAATTCAACAACAAAAATCATGGGCAAAACTATAATTGTTTCCAACAGGCTACCCGTAAAAATAATCCAGGAAGATGATTCGTTTTATTATGTCCCTAGCGAAGGAGGCCTGGCAACAGGGCTGAGTTCGATTTATAAAACCGGAGACAATATGTGGGTTGGCTGGCCCGGACAAAACATTAAGAAAGAGGAAGATAAAAAGCAAATTGCCATGGACCTGAGAAAGGAAAATATGATACCTGTTTTTCTTTCCAAAAAGCTAATAGAAAATTTTTACGAAGGTTTTAGCAATGATACCATCTGGCCCATATTTCATTATTTTCTGCAATTTGCCAATTTTAACAAAAAATATTATGATGCGTATGTAGAGGCAAACAAGATATTTTGCACGGCAGTTTTAGATGTAGCAAAAGATGGGGATACCATTTGGATTCATGATTACCAATTGCTGCTATTGCCACAAATGGTAAGAGAATATTTGCCAAATGCATCCATTGGGTTTTTTCAGCATATTCCATTTCCTTCTTATGAAGTATTTAGAATGATGCCTTGGAGAAAAAAAATTCTACGGGGGATGCTTGGGGCAGATCTTATAGGGTTTCATACCTACGATGATATGCGCCATTTTTTGTCTTCCGTAAGTCGCTTGGTAGGCATACCTAACTCCAGAGGCCGGATAGAAACAGGAAATCGATTTATTGAAGTTGATTCGTTTCCTATGGGAATTGATTATGATAAATATGCCATATCTGCCGCTTCCCCAAAAACGATAGATAAAGAAATAAAATACCGTTCTGCTCTGGGAACTCAAAAGCTTATCATTTCTATAGATAGGCTTGATTATTCCAAGGGTTTACCCAAGCGTTTAGAGGCATTTGAAAACTTCCTGAATAAATACCCCGAGTTTCAGAAAAAGGTATCTATCATCATGATAGTTGTGCCATCCAGAGACAATGTAGGGAAATATAAAGAGCTGAAAGAAGAAGTTGATTTGCTTGTAGGGAGGATAAATGGAAACTTCGGAAAACTCACCTGGACACCCATACACTATTTCTACAGATCATTTTCGCTGGAGTCCTTATCAGCATTTTATCGCATGGCGCATGTCGCCCTGATCACTCCCATGAGAGATGGAATGAACCTTGTTTGCAAGGAGTTTATCGCCAGTAAATTGGACAAAACAGGTGTGTTAATATTAAGTGAAATGGCAGGTGCTTCCAAAGAACTTTCCGATGCGATATTGATAAATCCCAATGATACCGATCAAATGGTTGAGGCCATCTACCAGGCATTGACCATGCCGGAAGAAGAGCAGATCATGCATATAAGTATCATGCAGGAAACCCTAAAGAGGTACAATATCCACCATTGGGTTAATATGTTTATGGACAGACTAAATCATATCATAGAAATTCAAAAATCAATGGCAACAAAGAATCTGGATCAGCAATCGACTAAGACTATTATTCAGAGTTTCAAAAAGGCTAAAAATAGAATTATGTTTTTGGATTATGATGGAACGCTCACCGGATTTCAGCCAGACCCGCAAATGGCATTTCCCGATGATGAATTGCTGGGGATATTAAAAAAGCTATCTAAAAATACTAAAAACAGAGTAGTTATCATCAGTGGTCGCGATAGGGAGACACTAGAAGACTGGCTGGGGAATTTACCTCTGGATATCATCGCAGAACATGGTGTGTGGCTAAAAGAAAAAAAAGGAAACTGGGAACCCATTACCAAATTAACAAATACCTGGAAAAATGAGTTCAGACCAATAATTGATGGATATGTAAATAGAACTCCCGGTTCTTTTCTTGAAGAAAAAGATCACTCGTTGGTTTGGCATTTCCGAAAGGTAGAAACGGGACTTGGAGGTCTCAGATCGCGTGAGCTTACGAGTCATTTAAAATACCTGTCAACAGAAAAAAATATCCAGGTATTGGAAGGGAATATGGTGGTGGAAATAAAAAATGCTGATGTAAACAAAGGCCGTGCTGCACAGAAATGGCTCAACACTTATGAAAATGATTTTGCCTTGGCAATAGGTGATGACTGGACAGATGAAGATACGTTTAAGGCTATGCCAAATAACGCCATCACCATAAAAGTAGGCAACACATCGTCAGCGGCAAATTTCAATGTGCCGACCTACAAAGAAGTGCTTGAATTTCTGAAGGATTTAATTTGACCTGAAATTATATAGAGTCTGCCCAAAAAGTGGTTAATTTTAAAAATACTCAGTTTCTATATGAGATCTTGATTTTGTTCTAAGCAGTAGTTGTTTAGCATCAGACAAGTAAAAAAACAAAATATTACAATGGTTATTCTATGTCCAATTATCAATTTTGGGCTTGCTATGATTTGGATCAGATTATACAGCTATCTCATTTAAGACTATATTCGTTTCCCTTAAAAAAATTGAAAAATTACTGCGCCAGAAGAGCCTTAATATGTCGCTTATGAATTACTTTTAAACTGAAAGGGGATTTGTGCGCAGACTCTCGTTTAACAAATTAAAATGCCTGCAATGAAAATAAATATAATAATTATTTGCTCAATTCTGATGTTTTATAATAGTTGTAAAATGAATGATCTTGATAGTGAATTAAGCGATTGTAATTCTGATGGATTATTGGAAAAATTTATCTCCCCAGACGGTGATAATATATTTATTTATGAAGATGGAAAAGCATATGTTGAAGATAACGGCTCATGTACCTTTATACTACAATACTTTGATCCAAATTTTCTTCAAAACAGTTATGTTACTAATGCTTTAGGAACATTTTTAATCCTTGGCAGTGGAGAGCTTTTCCCTACAAAAAGTAATTTTATTGAAGATTTTGAAAACTATACTACATTCACAGATTTATTTATTATGTCAGCCTCTGACACAAATTTATATTGGAATAGTTTTACACTACAAAGCCCAGCAGCACCTTCCGTATCTGATTATAATGCTTTAAGGAATTGTATTCTTGAAGAAACTTGTACTTTTATAGATAATAAAATAGAATTAGTAACAGACCCTACAGATGCTTCAAATAAGGTGTTGAAATTTACAAGCGTAGCGCCAACTACAGAAATGATTACTGCAAAATCTTCAATATCATCATCTCTTAATTATTATAAAAAAGGATTGGAAGTTTGGTTTGAAGCTGATTTCTATATTGAAAGCGGAGTACCTTTCAGCTTAGTTGATTTTGAAAATGCTTATTTTGATAAACACCCTGGACCAAGAGTTGTGATTCGTGGTAACAAAATAGAATTTGAAAATAAATTTGGAGCTAAATTGAATATTGATAATAATTCAGGAATCACTATCAATCAAAATCAATGGTTTAAGCTAAAAGTCCACCTTAAATATAGCAATAAAGCTGATGGTATTATTGAATTGTGGCAAGACGGAATACCTATAATTTCAGCAATTGGAGTTAATTTGCCAACATCAAATTCAATTCAAAATATTCTTGAAGTTGGTGTAAGTGCTACATCAACAGGATCTATTTTACTTTTTGATAATATGAGAATATCAGAAACACCATTTTGACATAATAGTAAACGTTGTATAGCGCTAAGCCATATAGCCAAAATACCCAGTAAAAAAAACTCGATAATATAAGATTTCATTGAGGCTTCTTTGATGATTTTGTTAGATAAAACTATAGAAGTGCAACCTATCAGGTGATCAACATTATCATATCAGGTGTTGAGTATTGTAATTTTGGGTCGTCAACATAGATCAGATTATACGATTATCTCTTTGAAACTATATTCGTTCTCCTTAAAAAAACTTGAAAAATTACTGCGCCAGAAGAGCCTTAATATGTCACTTATGAATTGAAAGGGAATTTGTGCGCAGACTCCCGTTGACGGTAATTAACTGCACATCTATCGGAATATGAGTAGAAGTTTTGGAATAGTAGAAAACAAGATAAACGAATCCGCTTTTTTCTTTAAAAAGATTAGAGAAGAAGAAAGTTCTTATCATTTCGATGAGGCTCAATTTTACTTAAGTGCTTTCATGTCAGCATGTAGAAGCATAACATTTGCACTTCAAGCTTCTTTCCTGTTTTCGACACTGGGACACCCTCATTCAAATCAGACCAAAAAGCTT
>CAZDRA010000097.1:0-16912 GCA_964507705.1 uncultured Roseivirgaceae bacterium
AAGCATATTTTGCAAATCGAGTTGATCTTGCTGATGAATTGGCAAAGATAAATCTACCTGAGGAACGATAAAGCTGTTTACACCATGCTTTGAATACTCAGGAATCCATCCATCGTAAGTTGAAAAATTGATTGACGCTGTCATCGAAGCAGACATACCACTTGTTCCAGACGCTTCTCTGGGGAGTCTTGGATTATTTAACCAAATGTCTGAGCCACATTTTAGCATACGGGACAGCTTTAATTCATAGCCAACTAAAACAGCCACATTTCTGTGTTTCTTGCTAAGATGTACCAGACTATTAAATAGGCTGATTGCATTGTAATCCATTGGATATGGCTTCCCGGCCCAGATTATTTGAACAGGTCGATCTATACTTGAAATTATTTTTTCAAATCTTTCCTCATCGTGAGTAATCATTGCGGGTCTTTTGTACTCTGCGAATCGCCTTGCCCAAACAATGGTAAGAACATCCTTGTCAAAGAGTTGACCCGTTTGATCAGCAACAACATCGAATAATTCTTTCTTTAGTTCTTTTTTACGGCTGACCAATAATTCATCGTCATCATTTTCCAATGCTTTTGTTAGTTGTTTGTCTGCCCAGTATTTTTTGTTTTGAGCGTTAGTGATGGATATAATAGGACATATATCATCAAATTTATTCCACATTTTATTTGATACTTCACCATGTATCTTTGATACCCCATTTGAAATTTTTGCAAATCTCAACGCAACGAGAGAATGATTAAATACATTATCTTTAATCCCTGTGATTTCTTTTACCTCATTCAAGGGTACCCCGCAGAAAAAACCTAGTTTTTCCAAGAGCCTGATATCATGTTTTTCATTACCGGCATCTTCGGGTGTATGGGTAGTGAAAACAAGTTTCTCTTTTAAATTCGCCAAATCTTTGTTTTGGCTGTACAGAGAAAATGCCAGTGACAATGCATGAGCTTCATTTAGGTGATAAATTTCTGTTTCATGTTTTAACAATTCCAATAATTTTGTTCCGCCTACACCTAGGAGTATGCTTTGAGCGACCTTTCCTGCCGGATCAGAATCATAAAGTTTATGCGAAGTTGTTTGAGCTAAATAATCATTTTCAGGTAAATCTGTAGAGAGAAAAAACATTGGGATCGTACCAAATATGTCCGGAGACAAGTAATACGCTTTGACTGCAACAGGATGACTATTAATTTCAATTTGAAAATTGATACCCGTATCTTCCAAAAATGAATAAAGCTTCTCTTGAAATAAGGCATCCATGGATTGGTCTCCTCGGCGTACTTGATCGTAGTAGCCATATTGCCATAATATGCCAATACCAACCATATTTTGTTTTAATTCGTAGGCACTTCTCATATGGGAACCTGCCAAAAATCCCAAACCACCTGAATAAGTTTTTAAGGGTTGATCTATTGCAAACTCCATGCTGAAGTAAGCTACACTTTTTTTATATTTTGGATCAAATGTATATGGATGTTGATATTTTTTTGGTAACGCCATTATTTATAATATTAAAATCTTAATTTTTTTTTGCAAATAGTTGGCAAAATTAGCTTAAAATATGCTTAGTAATTGTGCTTGACATATGAATATTTTATTCATTATTCATTTTACTAGGTTAATAAGGTAATCTCTCGATGAGATTGCTCATTATTAATTGAATGAAAGCACATCATTGATTTTGATTTACTGGAGATTATTTAATCTAAAAGCTCCTTTACGCTAATTTTTTATACACATTAGATAAAGAATCATTTTCGGTTAATGTTCTTAAGCGAGATTATTTGCTAAATAATTGCCAAAGTAATTTTTACCTGCGAATAGATTTATTTTTCTCTTTTATGAGTAGAAAAGATGAGGTCATTTTAAAGCGTAATGAACAGGTAGCAGTTAAATTTTCATTAAAACCCCAGACTCATAATAATGAAATTAGACTTAGTTTGCTGTTATGATCATTATGTTAAATGATAGTTATTTGAAGATAAATATTTATCAAAAAGTTTGTCCAATACTTTTGCGTTAATCGAACTTTTCAATATGTAATCATCAACATTATTAATTACATTATAATTCCAGTTGGAGCTTTTCAATGCAAAGATTTTAATGTGTTGCGTTTTAGCATTTTGTCTTAATACTCTTATTAATTTTTTAACATCATCTAATAATAAATTATCATCAATCAATATCACATCAGGTTTTGCTACTGAAATTCTTCCAATACTATCCTTAACATTGAAACATACATCTGCCGAGTAATTTTTTGACCGAATTCCAATCAATAGATTATAAATTGATGTCATTTCTATTGGGTTATTTCCAATAATTAAGACAGATAATTTACTACTGTTAATACCCAAGGCTTCAATCCAATTTTCGTTTCTTATTGCTGTTGGCGTGTTTAGCATAGCTTCAATGATTAGGTTAAGTACTATTTGCTATAGTTAATTGTAATTCTGATGTCAATAATTTTTTGCCTGCTTAATTTTCTTTAGCAGAAATATAGCGGTTTTGTTTCATGATATCAACTAATAATTTTAAGGAATACGACTTAACAATAAGTAATACTTTTACATGTTATATTTAACTGTCTGATGTACAATTTATTATTGACACCAAAAAAGTATCTAATTTTAATTAAATAATTATTTCATTAAAATTATTGGAATATTTGCCCAGACGAGGATGGAATTGTGTTATAAATTATTGCCCCGCAAATGATGCTCTCCACTATAATTTGGTACGAAAGGTTAAGTAACTTAACTGTAATCTCACTTTGCTCCAATCATGTAAAATGAATTCACCAAATAATTATTGAGGTAAGGTAATTAATGACCAACATTATGGTTGAAGGAATAGTTATTTTATTTGGCAGACAATCAACTAATATTTAATGTTAATATGAATAGAAATTAAATCAATTATTTACGACATAAAATATTGATAATTAGTGTTATAATAAAAACAGATCCTAAATATAGTTAGGAACAAACATTTAAGGGGGCCTCTATTAATTCATTCGCATCAAAATTTTCATAGTGTTTTAAAGGCAAGGAAAATTTATGAAGCCTTATCGGGATAAGTCAAGAAAATTTGACGCAGTATTTAAATCACTATGAAAACCCTTCGGGAACAAAGATAATAAACGATTTGACTGCGTTATATTTATTATAAATAGCTATGGCTATTAAAAATAAATATGCCTTGCAACTCATTCATTCTCTTTGTTTTTTGAAAGAAATGAATTAATAGAGGTCCCCTTAAGATTTCAAGTGCAAAAAGCATATTGATCTTAAACTTTAGAATATGGATAGGAGGTTTTTTTTCATTACGATAGTAATGTTTATCGAGATATGTGTTTTTTCCATTCTCTGAATCCACTTATGTTTGTTACTGTACCAATTGTAAAAAACTATTATGAAAAAAAGTTGGAAAAAATTTATCAATTCTTTTAGGCCGTCATACAACGTTGATGTTACCCTGTATCACTTTATTCCAGGAATGCCCGTTAAAGCCAATAAAACAAGGCACGCATTTAATAAGGGTGAATTTGATGAGGCGAAATTATTTTTTGAAAAAGCATCCAGTAAAACTAAGGATGTAAAAGTGGCCCCAGTTGAAATAAATTTGATTAAAGGTAAAAGTAAAGTTATTTCAAGAAGATATTTTGGGCCGGTAAAGGCGCTAAAGCAAATGAGAATGAGTGCATAAGAAAAGTATTATATTATTCATTATTATTAAGGTTTGGAGGTTTCTTCCAAACCTTTTTTGTTTTTCTATTTCAAAGAATAACATGCTGTACGGTTCTATGATTGAGGATATTTAGTGATAAAATTGAAAACAGAATTATTCGCTATATTTCAGGCATATAAATATTATATTTGTTATCGGTATATTAAATAAACCTTGAAGAAAAGATTAGCATTTATATTTTTTACCTGTTCATTAATTCTATTGACGGGTCATTCAATCCTTCCTCACAATCATTTGGGAGATGGTGATATTTGTTATCGAATAACGGAAGCCAAAAGTCATTCGTTATTGGAAATAATTAAAATTACCTTGTCACATGATATTGGAGATAATCATCTCGAAGAATATTACACTGGCAGGGATTTAGAGTTTGGATCAATTGATATTCAAAGCTTTTCCATTTTAGTTGACACGAAGGTCCTTCTTACTAATTGCGATTTTCTTTCCAAAAAACTTTTCTTACCAAACATTCCAAATGCCTCTTTTCAATATTTTAATTTTAACCTGAGAGCTCCTCCTTCTTCAATTTGATAATTCCTAATGCAAGATTTAGATGTATTAAGGCATCTGAATATTTTTGAATATTGTAAACAAGGTAGTTATGATTGAAAGAATCATTGATTTTAGCATAAAAAACAAACTAATAATTCTGCTTTTTGTATTGGCTCTAGTTGGTTGGGGGACTTATTCCTTAAACCAAATATCGCTGGGTACTGTACCTGATATTACAAACAATCAGGTACAAGTGATAACCACTTCTCGCAATCTGGCAACTGAAGATATTGAACAGTTCATAACTTTTCCAATTGAGTTGGAGATGGGAAACCTACCAGGTGTGGTAGAAATCAGGTCTATATCCAAGTTTGGGCTTTCTGTAGTCACCATCATTTTTGATGAGTCTATGGGTACATATTTACCAAGGCAACTGATTGCCGAAAAGTTAAAATCTGCTCAGGAAGCTATACCAGAAAGTTATGGAGTACCAAAAATGGGACCTATTTCCACTGGTCTTGGCGAAATTTATCAATATGTTCTGGATGTTGAACCGCAGTTTGATTCGTTATATTCTACTATGGAATTGCGAACTATTCAAGATTGGATAGTTCGGCGACAATTGATTGGGATTCCCGGAGTAGTGGAAGTAAACACTTGGGGAGGATTTTTAAAGCAATATGAAGTTGCAGTTAGACCCGAAAAGCTTCTATCTATGAATGTTTCAATTTCGGAAATATTTAAGGCTTTACAGGGGAATAATGAAAATGTAGGTGGAGGATATATTGAAAAATACCATGAAAGTTATTTTGTAAGAGGTGAGGGTATGATTTCATCGATCAATGATATAGAAAATATTGTTGTCAAATTGGTTAATAATGTACCTGTATTAGTTCGCGACATTGGTGAAGTAAAAATTGGTTATGCAACGAGATTTGGAGCCATCACCGCCAATGGCAAAGGGGAGAAAGTTATGGGCCAAATCATGATGCTCAAAGGAGCCAATGCCGGTGAGGTTATAAAAGCCGTAAAGAAGCGTGTCGCAGAAGTTCAGAAAACACTACCCAAAGGAATATTGATAAATCCGATTCTGGAAAGAACTGAACTTATTGAAAAAACCACAGAAACAATTATCGAAAACCTAAGCATAGGTGCATTGATAGTAATTTTTGTTGTAGTGCTTTTACTTGGCGATTTGCGATCTGGATTCATTGTAGCTTCAGTTATTCCTCTTTCTTTACTTTTTACTATTGGGCTTTTAAATGTATTTGATATACCGGCAAATTTGATGAGTATGGGAGCCCTGGATTTTGGAATTATTATTGATGGAGCTGTTATTATTGTAGAGTTCACCTTATTTCAACTTACTAAACAAAATAAGTTACTAGCTCAGTTGCAAGGCAAGGAACTTCAAATGGAGAAAGATCAAATCGTAAAAAATGCTTCAAATCGAATGATATATTCTGCGTTTTTTGGGCAGATAATTATTTTGATCGTATTTGTACCAGTACTTACTCTATCGGGGATTGAGGGAAAAATGTTTATTCCCATGGCATTGTCTTTTAGCTTTGCATTAATAGGTTCTATTATCCTCTGTTTCACTTATGTACCTGCATTGTCAGCTCTTTTATTAAAGCCCGAAAGGCAATCAAAAACAAATATTTCTGATAGGTTGATGAAAATGTTGGAAAATCTTTACCTACCTACTCTTGAGTTAGCATTGCGATATAATAAGATGACCATATTATTGGCAATGTGCCTCTTGGGCTCAGGAATGTACACTTATAGTAAACTGGGAGGTGAATTTATTCCTACGCTGGATGAGGGAGATTATGTCGTTCAACCAATTCTAAGACCAGGAACTTCGCTGACAGAAACAGTAAATTTTTGTACTGAGATAGAAAAAATATTATTAAGTAATTTCCCTGAAGTGACTCAGGTTGTAAGCAGAATTGGTGCCGCTGAAGTCCCAACAGATCCCATGTCAATGGAGATGTCTGACATTATAATAAGGTTGAAACCAAAATCCGAGTGGACAAGTGCAAATACAAAAGAAGAGTTGGCTGACAAAATGAAGGAAGTCATGTCGGTATTTCCCGGGGTGGAATTTGAATTTACGCAACCTATAGAAATGCGATTTAATGAGTTGATAAGTGGTGTAAGGGCAGATATTGCCATTAAAATTTATGGAGAAGATCTTAATATTCTTTTTGACAAGGCTATGTCGATAAAATCTCTGATAAAAAATGTACAGGGAGCTTCTGATATTAGCGTTGAGCAAATCGTAGGATTACCCCAAATGAGTGTAAAATATCACCGACAAAGACTGGCACATTATGGATTGAATGTTGCTGATATTAATGATTTAATAGAAACTGCTTTTGCTGGGAAAACAGCTAGTACAATTTTTGAGAATGAGAGAAGATTTGATTTAGTGCTTCGTTTTGATAAGGAGAGCAGACAATCTTTAGAAAGTTTAAACCAACTCATGGTTAATTTGCCTTCAGGCCAATCAATTCCAATATCCGAATTAGCTGATATCGGTATCAAAAGAGGGCCAGCTCAAATTTCCAGAGATAACACGCATCGACGAATTGTGATTGGTATTAATGTTCGTAACAGAGATATGGAATCACTTGTAGAGGAAGTTCAGCAAATTGTTGCTGCAAATATCAAATTACCTGAGGGATACTATATTACTTATGGCGGTCAGTTTGAAAACTTGCAAAATGCCATTAAAAGGCTCAAGGTTGTCGTTCCTTTAGCATTGGCATTGATTTTTGTACTCCTTTATTTTGCATTCAAATCAATTACTCAAGCAATGATAATTTTTACTGCCATACCACTTGCGGCAATTGGAGGTGTATTTTTATTGTGGATTAGGGATATGCCATTTAGCATTTCTGCCGGAGTTGGGTTTATAGCGTTATTTGGTATTGCCACGCTTAATGGCATTGTATTGATTAGCTATTTCAATGAATTAATGAAAAATGGAATTACTGATGTAAAGCAAAGAATTATTGAAGGTACAAAATCAAGATTAAGACCGGTCGTTCTTACTGCTGCTGCTGCTGCATTGGGTTTTTTCCCAATGGCACTATCAGTTTCTGCGGGTGCAGAAGTACAACGACCATTGGCTACTGTCGTAATTGGGGGACTATTTACGGCTACTTTACTTACGCTCATTGTACTACCAGTGATCTATTTTATTGTCTATAGTGCTCAAGATAGAAACAGGAATTCGAAATATGGATTGAAAGTGACCTTGGTGCTCTTTTCTTTTTCCTTATTGCCTACAATATCCAGTGCTCAGCATGAAACTATAAATCTTGAAAAATCTATTGAGCTAGCAAAATCCAATAACATGGATTTTAAAAATGCATCACTTAATGTTGAGCGTCAGAAAGCAATGGTTAAAACTGCATGGAATCTTGGTGACACAGAATTTAACTACTCAAGAGGTCAGATAAATTCGGATTTGATGGATTACAACTGGAATATCAAACAAGATTTTGGATTGCCATTTCAGCAGGCTTCGATCTCAAATTTTATGAAGCTGATGGTGGGGCGCAGTCATGCTGAAAAGCAATTAGTAAGTAGAAAAATAGAATTGGAGACTAATCTGGCCTATTTTACTTTGGTATGGAGGAAACATAGATATCGACTTATTAACAAAGATTTTATACAGTATAAAGCCGCAACAAAAATTGCCAACCTTAAATATGAATCTGGGGAGAGCAATTTGCTATCGAAGGTAATGATGGAGGCTAAGTTTGAAGATTTGCGATTATTGCTTCAGCAGGCAGAAGCTGACAAGATATCAGCAACACAAAATTTAGCTAAAATTCTTCAGACAGAAATATTGTATGAGGTAGAACTTGACTCGCTATCAAAAGTTGACATAGATTTTAGCCTTGATAGCCTATTTAATTATTATGAGCAATCAGCGATGATGCGTTATTTAAATCAAGGATTGTTGGTGTCTGAGCAAAATATCAAGGTTCAAAAGTCCAGCATTTCTCCAAGGCTTGGTCTTGGCTATTTCAATCAATCAATTGATAATATCAGAGGTCACAATGGATGGCAATTGAATTTGAGTTTCCCAATATGGTTTCGTCCAAATAGTGGTCATATCCAATCTGCAATAATTCAAAATGAGATATATCACAATTCTTTTCAGCAACTGCGGTTCAGTATGATTAGTGATCTGAAAGTATTAAATAACCTACGTAATATTTTATTAGAAAAGATAGAATCTTACGAAAGAATATCACTTAGAAATGCGGAGTTAATTATGAATAATGCTGATCTACTTTATAAAAATGGTGAGATTGAGTACCTGGAGTATATTCGAAGTATTGGGCAAGCAATATCGATGAAATTGAGCTATCTCGACAATCTTCATAAGTATAACCAGGCGACACTAAAAATGAATTATGTAATTAAATGATAGCAAGATGATTTACCAATTAAAATACATGCTAATAATTTCGATTTTTTTATTGGCATGTTCACATAAAAATGAAAAAAAGCAAATTAATAAGGAAGCTGAAACTTCCATAGATAATAATCTAGTGATATTGTCTTCAGAGCAAATATCTACTTTGAAAATAAGGTATGGCCATATCGAAAAGCGCAATTTAAATAATGTAATCAAGGCGAATGGATATTTAGATGTTCCGCCACAGAATAAAGCTGTGATCAGCCCAATGATTACTGGATATGTACGAAAAATCAATTTTCTTGTGGGCAGTAATGTGAAAAAAGGACAGATAATGGCCGAGCTGGAAAGTTTGGAATATATCGATTTGCAACAGCAATTTGTAGAATTGAATGCCAGAATTAAATATTTAAAAGAAGAGTTTGATCGGCAACAGATTTTACTTGATGGGGGAGGAGCATCAAAAAAGAATTATTTATTGGCAGAAGTAAATTATAAAACAGCTATCTCAAGCTTGACAGGCTTAAAATCAAAACTTGATTTACTTGGAGCAGACTTTGATGCACTCAATAAAGGAGCGATCAATTTCAAAATTTTAATGAAAGCACCGATTTCGGGAAGCGTGATAAAGATGAATATAGTAATCGGAAAGCATGTTGATCCTTCTGAAGAGATATTTGAGATTGTAAATCCCGAACATTTACACATTGAGTTAAATGTCTATGAAAAAGATGTCGTCAAAATAAAAGAAGGTCAAAAAGTTTGGTATAAAGTACCAAGTTTAAAAAATCAAATTTTTGAAGGAGAAGTGTTTCTGGTTGGAAAAGATTTATCTGAAAACAAAAGGTCAATAAATGTACATGTTCATATAGATGAGGAGGACGGACAATTTACAGTTGGGATGTACGTAAATGCTTCCATAGTTATTGAAGACAACCCAACTTTTACATTGCCAATTACTGCTGTTGAATTGGATGGGAACATCAAATATGTGTTTAAAAAGGAAGAGAACGATGGTGACGGTGCCAAATTCATTAAATATCCAGTAATTACAAATGCAGAATTTGATGGGTTAGTTGAAGTAACAAGTTTTGGAGATCTAACAGTGGATGATGATATTGTTGTTGAAGGGGCGTTCTATCTACTGAATGCATTCACATCAAAAAATTAATATCCTAAATAGCTTTATTGATGATGTTTACTTTTAATAGATTGTGTGAACTAACCATGATAAATGGTATGTAATAGACAGAAATGTTACTTAAAATAGTTAGATATTTTTTTCTGTTTAACAGAATTATTTTTTTTTAACTGCAATAAGACATAATTTTATAAATCAATTTTAAAATACAAATTAGAAACCAAATAGGAATTTTATGAAAAGAGTTAGATTAACAGCGTTGAGTATTTTTGCAATTGCAACATTGTTGTTTTTTCAAAATTGTGATGAAACAGATGAGAAAACTGCAAAAGAAATTTTAAGCGAAATATTGACAGGTAAGACTGAATGGACAGTCAGCAGTGTTGTTGTGCCAGACGGAACTGCAACAGATGCAACTGACTGGGTTGGTTTTACAGTGAAGTTTACTGCCACCAATATGACTACCGCTGGTCATGCTACTGGTGCCGAAGCTGTTTGGCCTTCAGGAATATATACTATAAGTGAAGACGGCAAAACAGTTTCCAGAGGAGATAATGTAGTAATGACAATTAGCTCGGCTTCTGAAAGTGGTTTTACAGCTAGATTTACTATCCCTGACGGAACGGATATTGGAGGAAGAATAGCCGCACTTGGAGGAGAATATACTTTCAACATGAAATAAAATCTTATTGAGATTTGTCAAATAAAAAAAAGCCGTACTTAAGTACGGCTTTTTTTTATTTCATTTTACGTCATTTTGACACATGGAAAGAAAGCTAATACATTTATAATTTTTTATTTGCTCATCAAAGCTATATTTATAATTACAAATAAAATAAATTTTTTGTATCCAGATCTAAAACACATACCGACCGTCGAAAATCTATTTTTTTCACATGAAAATCTTTCTTTCATTGAGCATAATGGAGTAGAGATAAAAGTTGAGTGGCTACAGGAATACCAATCCGATCAATCATTATACCACTGTCAATACGCATTACTGGATAATAAGGTGCTGATAATTTCATCTGACGGGGATCCAATTTATAGTGATATTATTGATGCAAGTGAGAATATAAAAAAATCATTAGCAAAAAGAAAATTAAAAAATTTGGACCTGGTTTATGATGTTAGAAATAGTAATAACCCAGGATATAAAGTCAGAAAAGCCATTCTTCAATGTAACATAAAACTGTCAAAGTTTTGGAACACAAGATATTTGGTGATAAAACCCAAATTTAAATCTCTAATACGCATCTATAAATTCATTTATCAGGGGAACTCAGACAATCTTTATTTTGCCGGTTCTATCGATGAAGCCCTAAGTAAGATCGTATTAAATTCACCTATAACAAAAGATATAAATTTTTCTCCGGTTTATAATAGATTAAACAGAAACTCCCTTTTAAATAAAACGAAAGATGAATTGATAGAAATTGTTGAAAGCTATCAAACTAGTCAGGTAAAAAGTACTAACAGCGTATTAGAAGCAATTGATCAGTTATCTCAGGGGGGGCACATTAATGTAGATAACCAAGTAAGTGATCATGATCCAAATTTTGAGTTGATAAGTGCACTGTCCTTGTTGCAACAAGATGTTGGAGAAATAATAAGCGATTTTAAAGAATTAAATCAGAATCTTGAATTGAAGGTTGCTGATAGAATTGTAGATTATATAGATAAAGAATCAAATCTCAGATCAATACTAGATAATTCTGACCGTGTAACCTGGTTGCTAAATGCACGATTTGAGTTAATCGATTTTAACGAAGCATTCTCTTCGGAGATAAAAAGGAGATATAATATTACCCCCGAAAAAAATCAAAATATATTGATTTTGTTGAGAGCGGAGAAAGAAAGAAATGCTTGGAAAGACAGAATTGAATCAGCCTTAAATGGTAAGCCGGGAATTTACCTTGATCAAGATAATTTTGATGGTCAGGAAAGAGTTTGGGAAATCAAAATTTTTCCTATTAAGGAAATAGGAAAAATTAAGGGCGTTTCAGTTTACATAGAAGATATCACATCATTAAAAGAAAGTCAACTAAAATTAATAGAAAAAAATAGAGACTTGCAGAAAGTAAATAGCGAGCTTGATAGCTTCGTTTATCGTGTTTCACATGATTTGCGAGCTCCTCTCACTTCTATACTGGGTCTGATCAGTTTAATGAAAACAGAGGATGACAAAGATAAACTTTCTGAGTATATAAATCTACAGGAAAAGAGTATCCAGAAACTTGATTTGTTTATTAAGGAAATAATCAATTTGTCGAGAAATTCAAGACTGGGAATCACAATAGATAAGATTAATTTTGACGAATTATTGGATGAATTATTTGAAAATCAACACTATACTCAGGCAGCTGAAAAAGTAAAACGAATCTGTATTGTAGATGAAAATATATCATTTTATACAGATAGACAGCGGCTTAGTACTGTTTTGAATAACCTTATCTCAAATAGTCTGAAATATATTAATGTTCATTTAGAAGATCCTTTTGTAAAAATTGAAGTATATCCGAAAAATGAGGGTATTGCTATCAGAGTATCTGACAATGGAATTGGGATATCTGAAAACTATTTACCGAAAATATTTGAAATGTTCTTTCGAGCTACTCAGGCATTTAGCGGGTCGGGCCTTGGTTTATATATTGTTAAAGAAACCATCGGAAAGCTAGATGGAAAAATTAAGGCTAAATCTAAATTCGGTGAGGGGACAGTATTTGAAATATTTTTACCAAACTTGGTTGAAAGATACAAGAACGCCTCAATTATTGCAGAATAGTTTTTCACCTTTTATATTAACCTTTCTTATTTTAAAAACGCATCCATATTTATTGATTGGTTTGATTTTGATGACTCATAAATTGCCATTACAATTGCTAATGATTTCAAACTCTCCCTTCCTGACACTGGTGGTTCTTCTCCGTTGGAAATAGCACTGGCTATTGCTTCAAATTGATGCCTGTGAGGATCAATTGAAAAACCTGCAAGGGGGCTGGAAGCTCCGGATGATTTGCCTTTCTTTTTATTCATGATTGTACCCTGATCATCTTCTTTTAAAATTCTGACATCATCTCCATCAATAATTACAGTACCTTTATTACCGTGAATTTCAATACGTCGGGCTTGCGCTGGTTGAATGGAGGTTGATCCTTGAATTACACCCATCGCACCGGATTTGTACTTCACGATTGCCACAGCATTATCTTCTCCTTCCAATCTGTCGTGAGTTAGTGTATCGATTTGTCCACAAATACTTTCCACATCTCCCATAAACCATTGCAGCAAATCAATTGTATGAATAGCCTGATTAATCAGGACTCCTCCGCCATCAAGAGCAAAAGAACCACGCCATTCACCACTATCGTAATAATCTTGACCTCTGAACCATTTTATATATGCATCACCCATGAAAAAATCACCAATAATATTGGCATCAAGTTTTTCTTTAAGTGAATTAATTTCCGAAATAAATCTGCTTTGATATATCACAGCCAAGGCCACGTTATTGTCTTTACAAACCGCAATTAATCTTTTGGCCCTCTTAATAGTTATTTCAATAGGCTTTTCGACAATCACATGTTTTCCTGATTTTGCTGCTAATTCTCCATAATCAAGGTGATTACCATTGGGGGTACAAATAGACACTGCATCAAGATTTGTTTCTGAAATAAACTTACCCCAGTCCGTATACCAATTAACCCCAAATTCTTCGCCCATCACTTTGGCATTTTTTTCTGTCCGACTAAATACAGAAATCAACCTTAAATATTTAGATTGAGATATGGCTTGCGCATGTATTCTTGCAATGGTACCGCAACCAATTATACCTACATTTAATTTATTATCCATTTTGTATTTTTTTATTTAAAATATGATAACCGACCATGGTAAAGAAAATCTTGTTTTTTCAAGTATATTTTTTAGCTCCTTTATTTCTTCTTCAGACTTATTTTATCAGTTTATGTAAATATATGATTAGGCTTGACGCAAGGCAATAAATTGCCAATGGTTTTTTATATTTATCATTGGCAATTTATTTTATTAACAAAGTGACTATAAGTTATCAAAGTGGCAATTCTTTTTCTCTCAATTTTTAGCAAAAAACGCAATAAGTAGGACTTGAAATTATGTTAAATCACTTTTCTTAGAGACACTAAATAATAATATCTAAAATGAATCGAATTATAAATATATTCTGTGTTCTGATAATTGTCTTTATAACCCAATGTCAAAAAAAAGAAAGCATTGAAAATCATATTTGGCCGGACATAAAACCCGGGCATAAGCCCGGAACATTTTGGTGGTGGTTGGGAAGCGCGGTTGATAAAAAAAATCTCACTTATAACCTTGAAAATTTGGCCGATGTGGGCATGGGAACTGTACATGTTGTGCCTATTTATGGAGCAAAGAATGAGGAAAATAGAAATATAAATTTCCTGAGTCCAAAGTGGATGGAAATGCTTGCATACACAGCAGAGGAGGCAAATAGACTAGGAATGAATTTAGATATGAGTACAACTACCGGCTGGCCTTTTGGCGGGTCTCATGTTACTCCTTTTTACGCAGCTGTAAAATTAGATTACGAAAAATTAACAATCTCCGGAGGCGCAAATTTTATAAAAAAAATAGATACTACTAATTTAGAATATGTTGTGGCATATGCAGATGATAATTCAATTATTTATCTTAACGATAACGTAAATAGTGAAGGAATACTGAAATGGGCAGTTCCTGGAGGGCAATGGGATATTTACACTACATATAAGAATGGCACCGAGCAACAAGTAAAAAGAGCTGCTCCGGGAAATGTTGGGCTGGTTTTAGACCCTTTTTCACCAGATGGTTTAGATTACTATTTAGATAGATATGATAAAGCTTTCGCAAACTATGATGGTATAAATATTCGATCTCAATATCACGATTCATATGAATATTACCGTGCAAGCTGGACGAACAATTTTTACAATCAATTCAAAGAAAAAAACAACTATGATCTCAGAGATTATTTGCCGGCCATTTTAGATTCTACTAAGATCAATTCACATATTAAGGCAGATTACAGACGCACACTTGCTGACCTACATTTAGCATATATAAAAAAATGGAATAAATGGGCAAATGAAAAAGGATGGAAAACCCGTAACCAGGCACATGGAGCTCCGGGGAATCTTCTGGATCTTTATGCTGCGGCAGATATACCGGAAACAGAAACATTTGGGTCAAGAATTTTTGATATACCTGGGATCAGATATATTGAAAGTAACAATTCGAAAAGTGAACCTCCGAATCATTTGATACTCAAATTTGCCTCATCGGCAGCACATGTTACCGACAAACAGCTTGTCAGTTCCGAAACCTGTACCTGGCTTCGAGAGCATTATAAATCTTCCTTATCTCAAGTCAAACCTGAAATTGATGAACTGTTTATTAGTGGAATAAACCATATTATTTTTCATGGCAATGCCTACACACCAAAAGATGTACCCTGGCCTGGATGGTTATTTTATGCTTCATCACACTTCGAAAAAGAAAATGCATTTTGGCGTGACTTTAAGTCATTAAACAGTTATGTCGCAAGATGCCAATCAATTTTGCAATCAGGTAAACCGGCAAACGACATATTGTTATATTGGCCTGTTGAAGACATATATCATGCCTACCCAGACCTGCTGATAAAAGCTATGAATGTGCATAGCATTGATTGGTTTGAAGATTCTGAATTCGGAAAATTAGCCAAACATTTGGAAGAAAAAGGATATAGTTTCGATTACATTTCCGATACCCAATTGTTAGATGTTAGTTATCTGAATGACGGATTAATTACAAATGGAAATAAGTACAAAACAATTTTAATACCAAAAACAAAACATATCCCTTTGCAAACTTGGGATATGCTTTACAAGATTGCTGAAATGGGAGGATCAATCATTTTTCAGGAAAGTTTGCCGGCAGATGTTCCGGGGTTTAGTAGCCTTGGACAGCGAAGATTTGAGCTTCAATCGTCAATTTCAAAATTAAAATTTAAACCTGTTAAAAATACTGGGATTAAGAAAGCTATAATTGGGAAAGGATCATTCCTCTTGGGTAGCGAAGTAGATATGGCATTGTACCTGACAGATACACGAGAAGAAAAACTGGTACATGAAGGCGTAAATTACATTCGCAGATTGCATGAAAAAGGTTACTATTATTTCATTACAAATCTTTCAGATAGAAAATTAGATTCATGGGTTCCCCTTAGTATTGATTTCGAATCAGCTATAATTTACGACCCGCGATACAAAAACAAAATGGGGGTTGCTGAGGTAAGGCATACAAATGAAAACAATGAAATATATTTACAATTGCAGCCCGGCGAGTCATGTTTTATTAAGACAATTACCATTGAAAAAGTTGATGGGAATAATTGGAAATATTTTGAACCATCTTCTGAGCCTTTTGAAATTACTGGAGAGTGGCAAGTAGATTTTGTTGATGGTGGGCCGGCATTGCCGTCGTCATTCAAAACCAAAAAGCTAAATTCATGGACGATATTAGGAGATTCATTGGCACAAGACTTTGCCGGTACAGCAAAGTATTTAATTAGTTTCAATTTGCCGGATAGGGCTACAGATTATTGGCTCTTGGATTTAGGGAAAGTTTGTGAGAGTGCAAGAGTTAAACTGAACGGAGTAGAAGTAGGAACACTTTGGAGCTTTCCATTTAACCTGGCAGTTGGAAAGTATTTAAAACAAGGTGAAAATATTTTAGAGTTAGAGGTCACCAATCTTTCAGCAAATCGAATTCGCGATCTGGATAAAAGGGAAGTTGACTGGAAAAAATTCTTTTTAGTAAATATCTTTTACAAGAAGTTCGATGCAACCAAATGGCCAATAATGGATTCAGGTCTGCTCGGACCTGTCACTTTGACTCCGGTGAATTATTTACACTTTTAAGTGGTATTGTATTGTTCCTTAGCCTTAATAATTAATCACATCAAAGTCAATGTCCACACCTCTGATGTGACAGGCTTGACTTCTAACCTGCCTGCCGCCTTTAGATTTACAATCTATTAATATTCTAAGATTATTACTATT
>CAZDRA010000098.1:0-16825 GCA_964507705.1 uncultured Roseivirgaceae bacterium
GTGTTTTATACAAAAATAACAAATTAGGTAAATATACGGGCATTCATTTTCAATTATATAGCAAAAGAGAGTAAAACTCTGCTGGCACACGTAGGCGAACCTATTCACGCCTGGACGCCAACTTATTTCACCAAAGAAGGAGTAGGAAGGAATTATTGGGCCAAGCATCCGGAATATAGCTTTTGGGATAAGCCGGAGCTTCCTTCGTATAGTGATATCATGGCAGCCAGAGATCATGTACTGCAGCGCCATCCTGATCTTCGATTTGTGGGCGCACATTTGGGAGGGATGGAATTTGATGTAGATGAGATCATTACAAGGTTTGAACAATACCCAAATTTTGCCGTGGAATTAGGAGGAAGAACCCGATATTTGATGTGGCAGGCAAGAGGAAAGGTGCAGGACTTTTTCAACCGATATCAAGATAGAATCATGTATGGAACAGATAGAGAGTCTCTTACTACTATGAATGCGGAAGAAAAGGAAAGCTTGAGCAACGGAATACGATACAGAAATGATTTGTTTTTAAGATACTATACAACGAGTGATGACATACCCTGGGGAAATATTATATGTAACGATAGACCAAGACCTAAATCTACCTACACCGTAAAAGGCGTTGATTTGCCGATTGAAATTTTAGATAAATTTTTCTATAAAAATGCTGTTATTTGGTTTCCTGGAATAGATAAAGATTTTCGGTGAGCAGATGTAAAAGGATTAAGAAGACCTCTATTAATTCAATGCTCCTGTAAACTTTCCAAAAGTTTTCATTTCTAAAGGGGACCTCTATTAATTCATTTCTAAAAAGACAATATCCTGAATAGATACATTAGTGAAGGGTATTTCAGGCAATCGATAAACTGGTACTTTAGTGGGACTCCACAAGTTCCACACGGCCACTATAGCCTTGTTAATTTTGAAATTATCTATTGAAAAATCTGTAAGGTGCTAAAAATTTTTAATAACAAACAAGGCAAGAAATAAAATGGCTGAAAGGTTTTTACTTTGCCAATTATCTCTTACAAACTGAATGGCTGAGGCAAGTTGATTTTCAACAGTTTTGGGGCTAATATTCATTTGTTTGGCAATTTCTTTTACAGATAAATCTTCAATTCTGCTTTTTATAAAAACCTCTCTTCTTCTTTTGGGCAATTGAATGACAATGGTATTCAGGTAATCAGCAAGAGATTGGTATTCAATCTGGTTTATTGTGTCAATATCAATATCATCACTACCTTTGCCTGATTGCAGGTATTCTCTAAGCTGAGATTTTTTTATGAAAACTTTCCTGATGAAATTAAAGGCAATAGTAAAAATATAAGACTTGAAAGATAATTCTTCTTTTAAAGATGATCGCTTTTCCCAGACTTTTGCAAAAACATTTTGTACAAGTCCTTCTGCCTCAATATCTGACTTGAGGTACTTCATCCCGAAATGGTACAGCCTTAAACTGTAATTCTCATATAGACGTTCAAAGGCATCTACATTTCCTTTTTGCAGCCTAATAACCAGTTCTTTATCGCTATATAAATTTCGTTCCTTCAAGAATTATTACCCTTTGTGATATCTTCAATAAACAAATGATCTCCGAAGAGAAAAAATGTATTTGTTAAACCTACGATTATAATAAATTATACTCAACAATTAAACTTTTAATTTCAATTCAATTGCAAACAGAGCAAGAAACCGTGAAATAAATTCAATTCACAATATTTCGATTATGTCCTCGTGGGGTCTTCCTTTTGGAGACCCCATGGCTTGCGCAAAAGAGACCCCTCAAAGACGTTTTGTAAAAAAATGATTTTGATGAGCAATATCTTTGAGACTGACATAAGCTTGATGCATAAGAGTGTCACCCTTTCAGGGTTGAATTGATACGAATTATATGACTCAGGGCTTTGTTTCTCTTCGCCCTGAGCTATTACTTGGCAGGGCGTTGCCCCTTAAAACGCCTCAAAATGAGATTAGCCAAGGATGATCATGAGTCTCTGAATGACTCTATTTTCAGAGGAAACTACGGATGGAATCCTCGAATTCATTTTTTCACTCAATTTAAAACGAATCATTAAATCTGCATTTTGTCGTACACCCACTTAGCTCTAAGTGTCAATAGTTCAGTGTTTTTTTGTATCTGTCTGATTGATAGTTAGTAATTTTATTGATGTTAAAGGCTAATATACAGTCGCTTAACTTATAATTAATAATTTACAATTTCGCGAAGTGTTATTATTATAGTAAGCAATAAATCCTTATTTTTATTTGCAATTTCCAAAAGGCAAAAGGATTTTTTGGAATTTAAAGGGATAGAACCTTAACCAATTAGAATACCATTATTATTGAAATGGAAAGAATTACAGAACACTCAATGGATGAGGTCTTCCTAAAAGAATTAAATGATATAGTGTTTATTAATCTCAATAACGAACAATTTGGTGCCGAAGAGCTAGCAAAAGAAATTGGCGTAAGCAGATCTCAAATCTACCGTAAACTTCATAAAATCAATGGCAAGACCATTTCTCAATTTATACGGGAGATCAGGTTGGAGGAGGCTCTGAAACTTTTACAAAGCGAAACAGGAACCGCTTCTGAAATTTCTTATCAAGTGGGATTCAGTAGCCCAACTTATTTTAACAAATGTTTCCATGACCACTATGGCTACACACTCGGGCAAGTAAAAAATAGAAAAGAGGAAATATCCATAAAGGAAGAAAGTGCCAAGATTTTACTGATGCATGATGCAGCTTCGAATTCAACTGAAGAACATGATCAACTATTGAACAATGATGCTAATACCCAGTTGCCACCTTCTTCGATGCCGGAGGCAAGTGGTCAGAGATTGAAATTCATACAGCATATACTTTCTTATTATATAATTGCAGTATTTGTTGTAATCATAGTTGGAGTTTTAATATCGTACAGGGGTGAAAAAGGACCATTGGACGAGTTAGAAAAATCTTTCGCTGTGATGCCATTTAAATCTATTGCTGTGCTGCCATTTAAAACCATCACGAAAGATTCTACAAGCCAATACATCGCAGATGGAGTTAGAGAAGCTATATTGAATAATTTGCTTATCATCAAAAATATGAATGTTGTATCCGGTAACTCTTTGGAAACTTACCGTAATTCCAATAAGAAAATATCGGAAATTGCCGGGGAATTGGATATAGCTACCATAATGACGGGCAGCGCACAGAAATTTGGAAACCAGATAAGGATATCCGTACAGTTGATCAATGGATAAACCGACTATCAAATATGGACCGAAGATTACGACAGGACATGGGGAGATGTTTTTAAAGTATATACTGAGATTGCTGAAGATGTAGCAACGGCATTACAGGTAGTAATCACTTCGGAGGAAAAACAAAAAATAGCATCTACTCCTACTATGGATGTGATTGCCTATGATTATTATTTACAAGCCATGGAGGAACAGTGGAGGTATTGGTTATCAAATATGGAGGATACAATAGCATTGAAGAGGGCAGAAGTGCTATATGATAAAGTAATGAAACTCGATTCTGGATATGCACCGGTCTGGGTTTATAAGGGTTCAATCTATATGGACCGTCATGAAAGCACGAAAGAATATTATGAAAAAAAATATTTAGACAGCGTACTATGGTATGCTGATAATGCCTTATCTATTGATCCGGAAAACGACTTAGCTCATTTTCAGAAAGGTAAGGTTTTTCATATAAAGGGTGATTTCAATCTGGCTATAAAAAATTATAAAAAAGCAATAGTTTTAAATCAGGATAATACTACAGCATCATTGTGGAGATTAGGTTTCATATATATATTCAAAAAGGACTATATAAAGGGAATATCATTATTCAGGGATGCGGTTCGGAAAGCAAGGGGTTCGCCAAAAGATTATCTTCATATGCTTTACAGATTAGGCCAGGCTTACATGTATATTGATGCCTATGAGGAATCAAAGTATTATTTTGATAAATTAATAAATCTGAGTGGTTGGTGTTGGTTCCAATGGTTTGCTGATTTTTATCAAGGAAATTTCCAGACGTCATTAGATTATTTATCGACCTGTAATCATGCAGAATCCTTTAATAGAAATTTATACAGAAACGCCAATACTTACCTTCAACTCAGGGAATTTGAAAATGCCTTGAATTATTTCAAAAAATACAGGGAAAGGAGGGAGGAATTTGGTTTGATTCAGAAGGATAACCTGTATAGAGAAGGATTTGTATTAATACAATTGGGTTATCAGAAAGAGGGTATGGAGCTCATTGAAAAACAACTGAGCCTGTTAGATAAAAAAAGAAACCTGAGAAGACCGGATGGCTATGATTATCATTATGCTGCCATATATGCTTTTCTGGGTGATCAGTATAAAGCAATGCAACACTTACGAGATTATAAAAATAAAGTACTTTATCCGCCAGGTATCACCTCTATAATTCAAATTGGTTTTATCCAATACGACGTCATGTTTGAAAATCTTTGGGACAATGTCGAATTTCAGGCTTTTGTTAAACTTATCAATAGCGAAAATGTAGCTGCAATAGAACTGATCAGGAAGGCAGAAGAAATTGGAGACCTGGATATTTGATTAAAATATAATTTTTAGAAAACTGCCTAAAAAGAACTTGGCGCAATGTGTAATACAACGGATCATTGTCATTGCCACCAGTTCTCAGATTATAATAGCCCCCAGAACCCAATCCCCACCTCCATGCAACATAATTGTAAGAATAGACAAAACTTACAATTTTTTTTTTAATAAACTGCAACATACTTGTTACGTGTGGCATGAATTTTTTATCCAAATTTGTTATAAGTAAATTAAGTTTCAGGCGATTAAATAAGCCGCCTAATATTGATTCTGGTGGGCCCATCTGATTAATATATTTCTGTATAAAATTAGGAATAAATAAATCACACATCAAAATATCAATAAAATGAAAAAGTTCTTCCTAACTGTTTTGGCAATAGTGCTGATTCATGCCCTTGTTGTGGCTGAAATAAAAAATGGTTATGCCGCCAATATCAATGAAACAAAATTATTAGTCAGCCATCTCAAAGAAACATTAGCAGAAAACCGTAACCTGAACAGCAAATCAGTAGAAAAATTAAAAAACCGTCAAATAAAAAAAATGAAATTGAAAATTGACAGTTTGGAATATTTCATTTTTTATTATGAATTGACAAAAGAGTTGCTAACTCAATTCAAAGTCATTGCTCCTGATTTGTATAATGAAATTGATGGCATTGAGAATGATAACGACAAGCAAACAGATGTATATGTGAAATTTGTACACGCAGAACATATGAATATGGGTCAAAATGCTTATACAGTAATGTATCAGTAGTGATATGTGCTGGGATAAAAGCGCTTTGGTTGTTGGCACATGAATTCGGACATGTAAAATACCAAGTTCCTCATTTGGCCAGTTATGTAGATTTTTATAAAAGTACATACCTACGAAAATCATTTAATTCGAACTTCATAGGACATTTTGATGATGACTCAAGTGGTAAAGTTGCCAAAAGTTATGGGCGAAGATATCAACAGAATTATAAAATTTACAGGAAACATATTAAGAGCCTCGTAAAAGAACAAATTGCGCTAAACAAAAAAGTAACGCAATAGGCGGCATCTTGAATTACAGCATCTATAAATCCAACAATAACTTTGTCAAAGTTGATATTCCCAAGTGCGGGGATTATGTCCTCGTGGGGTCTTCCTTTTGGAGACCCCACGACTCTCTCGGGGTCCAAAAGAGACCCCGAGAGGACGTTTGTTAGGATTTTACGTCATTGGTAGCCTGCCTGTCCTCCTGCCTACGGTACATTGTCACCAAAAAGTATTTCCCGGATATTATCTTTACATATAAATTTGCTTTTCTTTTTTGTTGGTCAATGGACCAAAAGGCATCTTTCATTCTGCTATTACATCGGTTGGCGAAGTATGCGGAAAAGGCAGGCATCGTTTCTCACTTTTGCGTGGGTTTGACTAAACGACATTGGATAATATACCGTAAACTGTATCTTGCGTTAGACAATATTTGATTTTCTATATTCTTTTTTCAATACTCCAATAAAAATGAGGCTCATTTACATATCATTTATATCAGTATTAATTTTTAATTCCGCATTCAGCCAATCTACAGAATCTCCAGATGATTTTCTGGATTCTGATTTTCATAAAAATCGCAGAGCAGTACTTAGGGAGATGATGCCATCAAATTCAGTAGCGATCTTCTTCTCCAACCCAATAAGAAATCGAGCGAATGACGTAGAATATATGTATCATCAAGACCCCAATTTTTATTACCTCACCGGACACAAAGAGCCTCATTCAGTGTTGCTTATTTTCAAATCTCCACAGGATATCCAAGGATTAGAAATTGATGAAATAATATTTGTACATCAAAAAAATGCACTAAAGGAAATTTATGAGGGCACAAGCCTTGGCAAAGAAAGAGCTATGGAAATACTTGATATTCAATTGGCTTTTGAAGGATCTGATTTTGAAAACTTTAATCTCGAACTCTCTCAATTTGACCAGGTTTTATTTTATGATTTCAAAAACGATGTAAGAGATTCCAATGTGTCTGGAGGTTTATATGAACTTATTGAGATTTTTAAGGAAAAAGTAAATTATTCTGTGGAGCCATTGAGTTTAAATACCGAACCGGAAAATTCTAATCTCAATACTAAATCACTGGATTCTATTATGGTTTTGATGCGTGGCGTGAAGCTGGAAGAGGAATTGGTTTTGATAAAAAAGGCAGTTGATATATCTACCTTGGGGCAGGTGGAAGTGATGAAAGCAATTCATCCCGGCATGTCAGAGATAGAAGTGCAGGGGATGCATGAATTTATTTATAAAAAATACAAGGCCGAATATGAAGGTTATCCCAGCATAGTTGGGGCAGGACACAATGGCTGTGTGCTACATTATATCGAAAATTATAAACCGGAAATCGAAGATGGCGAATTGATATTGATGGATCTTGGTGCCGAATATCATGGATATACTGCCGATGTTACCCGCACAATTCCTGTCAATGGAAAGTTTACCGTGGAGCAAAAACTAATCTACGATCTTGTTTATAAAGCTCAGGAAGCCGCCATGGATATTTGTAAAGAAGGGACAACATTCAGCGAATTAAATATAGCTACATCCGAAGTAGTGGATGATGGCCTGCTCCAACTGGGTATTTTCGAGAGTCTGGATAGTGCCGATGTGATCAACCCGGCGACTGGGCGAAACAGGTATTATCCCCATGGCTGTTGCCATCACATCGGGCTCGATGTGCACGACAAGGGAAGTTATTCTTTTCTCCAGAAAAATATGGTAATAACCATAGAGCCAGGGATATACATACCAAATGGAAGTCCGTGTGATGAAAAATGGTGGGACATACCCGTGCGAATAGAAGATGATTTTTTGGTCACCGAAGAGGGGTGTACTTTGCTCTCGGACCTTGCGCCACGAACAAGTGATGAAATTGAAGAACTCATGAAAGAGACCAGTGTATTTAATAGTTTTGAATTACCTGCTCTTGGAAAATAAATCGAATTTCCAGTATTTAAAAATTGAGAAAGAAGTAAACGAACAGCTGTTAAACCTACTGAAAGAAAATACAATTGGTATGCCTGGGGAAAGCATGGTGTATAAGCATCATGATGTATCCGCTAAAGTAAAAATGCTTAGTGAACCCTATTTTGCCAATTTATCCATTAGAGACAAACTGTATGGCACGGTGTGTTTTAGTAAAAGAAATGTCTTTATTTCCGGAAAGAAATTTGAGGCTTTTTATTTGAGGTACTTTACTTTCCAGGAAAAATTAAGATCAACCAAAGCAAAAAATAGCACCAGCAAATCCACAAGCAAAATCAGAGAAGAAATTGCCCGATTAATGAATGGGCAGGGGCTGGATTATAGAGATAGTTTGATCATGTATGCCTATGTCGATGCCGACAACATACGCTCCCTGCGATTGATAGATGAATTTGGCTTTAGGAAAATATCCAGTTATCGTGTGATTCCCTTTAGCAGGATATTCCCAAAGAAAAGCAAGTTCGTAAATGTGGCAAATAGTTCTTTGCACATGGAGATAGAAGCAAATTTGCTTGAGATGTATAGAAAAGAGCAATTGGTATCCTTTGAGCATCTTTTTACACAAGGAGATTATTTTGTTTATAAAATGGAAGGTAAGGTAATTTGTGGTGTACAAGCTATTCCCGACCAATGGGATATTCTTGATATGCCCGGATTTGCAGGAAAAATGATGATGAATATCATTCCAAATATTCCGATTATAAATCGGCTATTTCACCCAAATTTTAAGTTTGTTTTCTTTGAATCAATTTTTTGTCATGAGGGATACGAGCATCACTTAGGGACACTATTTCAATCTGTTCTTGCGCATTACAAAGTCTATTCCGGTATTATGTGTCTTGATCAAAAATCGAGGGTTTATGGTATGGTAAAAAAGAATGGACTGGGATTGTCTCATAAAATCCAGGGAGAAAAGGAAATTGACGTTGTGGTAAAAACTTCTGATGATAATATACTAAATGCCGGTTTGCCAATAAATGTTTCGGGGTTTGATGTTTTGTGATTTCTAATCTGTCTGTGGCAGGTTTAATGGGTGATGGATTAATGAGAGAATGATAGAATGTTTGTCAGCCGAAGCTTTAGCGTAGGTAGGACAGAATGACAAAAAGCGAAAATCCATTCTACAAAATCAATAACTTACGTTTCGTCATTTAAGCATTTTCTCTAAAATAGCAGTAGAACCATAATTAACTCCTGAATTTTTCAGGCTAAAGTTTAGAAATACGCAGGTTATCCCACCACAATTCAGTATTCCATGTTCTGAACCCAAACAATCCGCGCTCATGGATAGGATTTTGTTCATCGTCATGCTTGTCAAGCATCAAATTCCCATCAACATAAAAGAGAATCCGTGTATCTATTTTTTCGATTTTGATGCGATAAGTTTTTCCTATTTTACTCTCAAAAGCATTATTTTCCTCGATCAGATGAAACCCGGGACAATCTCTTAACCTGAATCGTCCTTCAGAGGAATCATTGGGGTTTAGGACATAGGTAATGATATATCCGTTGTAGCCATGGTACAATTTATACTTCCCACTTTCCCTAAGTTCTCTGGTTTCCCGAAGTGGAGTTCCTGTAGTATCGGAATATAGAAAGAAGCAATTTATATTGTTAGCATTTTTATTTGTTGATTCGATGTGTGCATCAAATTCTACCCTGATGTTTCCATTAAGTTCCTTGTCAAGCCAGATTGTTGAAGACGTGGAATTGGCGTTCACATACATTCTGCCTCCTTTTATTTTGGTCTTTGCACCCTCACTCCACCAATGACTGGGCAACTCACCATCGGGGTAGTCAAAGTTTTCCTCCACGAGGATATGATCTGAAGTGTCGTGCAGCATAGGCGCTGGTCTTTGAGCAAAAGACTTAATTGAAAACGAAATAAAAAAATAAAAGTCGGTAGTAAATATTTCATAGGTAAACTAAAAATTTGTTTTGTCTGTCAATAACATTAATAATCCCGAAATGGTCCGCGGGGTTCAGCTTGTGCCATACGCTGTTTCCAATGGGCAAAATGTTGTTTCATTTCATGGAGTTTTTCAGGGTATTGCAGCGAAAGATCGTGCGCCTCACCAATATCTTCGTCCAGGTTAAACAATCCATTTCCAGTTTTTGATTCCACCCATTTCCAATTGCCAACACGAGCTGCTCTGTCATTTCTACATTCCCAAAACATCTCATTTCTGGCAGAAGGTGTTTTCCCAGTCAACACGGGCATCATATCAAAACCATCATAAATTATGTTTTTGGGAAGAGAAATATTTGCCTCTTGCAAAATGGTAGGTACCAATTCCAGTGCGGTCAGGAACTCATCAGTAACGCCTCCTTTTGCAATTTTCTTGGGATAGCGAATGATGCAAGGCACGCGAATTCCACCTTCAAACATATCAGCTTTATATCCTCTTAGCGGTGCATTTACCGAACTAACATGACTGCCGCCATTGTCAGAAAAGAAAATTACAATGGTATTGTCAGCGATATTGTATGTGTCCAATAAATTTAATATTGCACCAATCGCATCATCCATGCAGGTGATCGAAGCCAAATATTCCAAACGCCTTTTTGATCTGGAAGGAAAACGGTTTTCTACTGGTGAATCCTCATTTTCGCGGTATGCATATCGAAGATCTGCTTTGACAATATAATCGTCCTTCAAATGAGGATACATTTTTTTGTATTTATCCGGGGCTTGGGCAGCGCTGCGAATCTTTGGATCAAGATTGGAGGCGTTATGAGGGGCATTGAAGGGGAGGTATAAAAAAAAAGGCTTTCCGTGATTTTCCTTCATAAAACGAACAGCTTCCCGTTGAAAAAGATAGGTGCTGTAAGTGCCCTTATCTTCTTCGGTAGGCATATTATCTCGAAACATTGAAGGAACTCCATACCTTTCGTGGGTATAATAATCTATACCGGTATTGGAAAATCCATAGAAATCATCAAATCCTTTTGCCAGAGGCAAGAACCGCTTGTGAACTCCCAAATCCCATTTGCCAAAGATGCCGGAAACGTAACCTGCTTTTTTTAGCAATTCGGGGAGCACGACTTCTTTTTCATCCATTCCTCCAATGCGTTCAAATGTGGCATCATATTCCCCAGGTTTATATTTATAACCATAATCAGGCGCCTCGTTACGTATCATATCGTAGATGCCATTTCGTTGAGGATATCGCCCACTTAAAAAACCTCCCCGGCTGGGTGTACATGCAGGCCAGGTGACATAAAAGTTGGTTAGCCGAATTCCTTCTTCCGCCAAACGGTCTAAATGAGGAGTAATAACTTCTGTGCTTCCAAAGCATCCAACATCATTATATCCCTGATCGTCACTAACTATCAAGATAACATTTGGTGGAGTTTCTGCAGATTGATTTACGTTTGATTGGTTGCATGCAGAAAATATTATTAGAATAAAAAGAGGTGTCAAATGTTTTTGATACTGGAGAAAGTTATGCATTTGCTATTGGGTTTAGTTCTACTTTACGAAGTTAACTTTAATCTTTTAATTGGCTTAAAGGATTGGTCGCAAAAAGTAAATTATACAATTGGTGATCTATCTTCGTAAAGTAGAATTAGTCATCTCCTTAAATATTCAGTTTGGATAGGTGATTTTTAACCAAACCAGATATAACTATTGTCTGTGCGCAGAACAAGGTCTGCCAGAATAAACATAAAACAGTTGAATCCAGCTTTATGTAGATTTTAGTAGATTATATTTTATAAAATAAATGCGAAATAATATTCAAAACCTTTTACCTGAAAATCACAAACTTTTTTACCATTCCTTAATTATTAATGGCAAGATTAACTGCCTCAAAATCAAAAAATTTATTTATCCTCAATGCTAAAACTGATAAAAATGATTACGAACAAAAAATTGCTTTGGTGTTTCATGCTTCTTGCGTGGCCACTATTTTATTCATGTACGCCGGAAAAGACTGGGATTAACTTTGAACAGGAAAATGGCAATTATCTTTTAGAAAGTGAAAAAATAAAACTTGAGATCAGCAATTCCACAGGAATAGTTGTATTTCAAAAAAAGAACGGTGCATGGTTATCAATGGTTTCTGCAGGAGGTGTCCCACATTATGTTATTGTCAATGGCATGGCGATAAAACAATTCGTAGTTGATGATGAGAAAATGGAGTTTACAGATTTACAAAACAACTACGGGCCTGGCAAGCGATTAATGATCGTTGCACATGCAGATGGCCCGAAAAATTCAGTAATCGAAAAAAACATGCACATCGACATTTATGAGGCCTTTCCCGAATCTGCTATCATCAATATTACCTACCGGAATATCCATGCCACAGCCAGTCTTTTTATTGAAAAAGAAGTGAATAATCATTTTGTCTTAGATGCCTCACTGACCAATGCTTCAAACGAAAAGCATGATTTTTGGATTCTGCAAGGTGGTTCATATAAGGAAAGACCGGACTGGATTCTGCCAGTTACGGCCGACTTCTCTTTTGAGAATTATCAGGGGCAGCAATTTGATCAAGGCGAAGCTGGTGGTGGACTGCCTGCCCTTGATGTTTGGAATAAATCCACCGGAATTTTGATTGGCAGCTTGAGGGACAAACCCACACTTATTTCCCTACCTGCACGAGTGAATGCAGATAATTACTTAGAAATAGGTATCGAATATGACAGGGATAAAATTGAATTTTTGCAGCCCTACGAAACCATCCCTGTATTAATTGCAGTCCATGAAGGCGACTATTATAATGGCTTAAGAACCTACGCAGAAATCATGGCACGCAATGGCTTTAAGATGCTAACTCCTATTGCAGATGCCTACGAACCAATTTGGTGTGGCTGGGGTTTTGGACCTGATTTTACCCAGGAGCAGATGATTGAGATGATTCCTATCATCAAAGATTTTGGTTTCAAAGTGGCTACAGTTGACGCCGGATGGTTCTATTTCAATGGCGATTATAAACCTCGAGATGATACCTTTCCCCTCGGTGAAGCAGGCATGAAAAATTTTGTGAAAATATTCCATGATAATGGCTTGAAAATAAAGATCTGGATTACCACCCATGTTGCTGGCGAAGAGCTTGCCGCTGAGCATCCTGAGTGGTTGTTGCTTAACAAAGATGGCGAGACGGAAGGATTCAAATTTATGGGTGAGCAATACACCCCGTTTTTGTGTCCAGCAGTCGAAGAGGTGCAGGACTATTATAGAAAAATGGCCAAGAAATTTATCGGAGAATGGGGATTTGATGGATTCAAGGTAGATCAGGAATTGATCAATGGGATCGGGAGGTGTTATGCAAAAGCGCATAAGCATAAGTACCCAGAGGAATCGGTCGAAGCACTTCCTGAGATTTATAAAATATTGTATGAAGAAACCGTAAAGCTAAAACCTGATGCAATTTTTGAGGTATGTCCGTGCGGCATGTTCCCGTCATTTTACAAAATGCCCTTTTACAATCAGCCCGTTTCTTCAGATTTCAATACAACATGGCAAATCCGCCATAGAGGGAAAACGATAAAAGCCCTGATGGGCCCTTCTGCGGCTTTTTACGGAGATCATATTGAGCGGCGATATACGCCCGAAAACTTCCCTTCGATGATTGGCTTAGGAGGCATTCCGGGGACCATGTTTGTGAGCAAAGAAGAAGATAATGTCGATTTTCTCAGGGTAAAATACCCAGGCTATCTCTCTCCCGAAAGAAAGGGGCTTTTTACTAAATGGCTCAAAATTTATAATGACAACAAGCTCAGCAATGGCGAGTACCTTAACTTGTACGATATTGCTTATGACCTGCCAGAAACCCATGCCATCTTGAAAGATAGCGTATTGCATTATGCATTTTATGCGGATGATTGGGATGGAGACATCACTTTTCGAGGGTTGAAGGAAAAGACTTATACCATAATTGACTATGAGAAGAATACGGAATTGGGAAAAATTACTGGCAACGGCAAGTTGAACCTTAGCTTTAAAAACCACCTTTTAGTGAAAGCTGTTCCTCAAAATAATTAATATGATAAAAATGAAAAAGTTATTCCAAACGTGTAGGTAGACTAGGTGTTAATTACCCTTCTCAGTGTCTCTTTTTTTATGGACTCTGAGGCATGAGAAGAAATAAGCCTGACTGCGGAGACGGGGAATAAAGAATAAGAAATATGAAAAGATCTAATACATGGAAATCCTTGATGTTGCTTTTAGGATTGATATCGTGCAAACAAGGGCAAGATGAAAAATCGCTGTCTTCGGAAATGCTTAAGACACTGACCGGTATGGAATATGTTAATGCTATGGAGAAAATAGACATACATACACATATCGATGATGATACACCCTATTTCAGGAATGTACTCGACAGTCTGAAAATGAAAGTTACCACCATTTGCTACGAGGGATCGAACAAAGAGAAAATTGACAGAGAAATCAAAGTAGCTGCGCAAATCACGCGTGACAATCCGAGATACTATGCATGGATCACCACTTTTGACCTAACAGATCGGGAAAGCCCCAATTGGACAGAAAACGTGATTAATCAGTTACGCAAAGATTTTAGCAATGGCGCAATTGGCGTAAAAGTATGGAAAGACATTGGCATGGAAATAAAAAATAAGGATGGGGAATATATCCAGATAGATGACCCTATGTTTGAATCGATATTTCAGTTTATTGCCGAGCAGGGAAAGACTTTGATCGCACATATCGGAGAACCCCTTGATGCATGGACGCCGGCCAATATGGAAGGCAAGCCACAACACTATTGGTCCCGACATCCTGAATTTCATTTTTGGGATAAACCGGAGAACCCTTCGTATATGGATCTCATTGCTGCTCGTGATCATGTATTGGCAAAATATCCCGATCTTAGAATTGTAGGCGCACACCTTGGCAGCATGTCGCATAATGTCAATGAGATAATAAAAAGACTGGACAGATATCCAAATTTTGCAGTGGAAATTGGCGGCAGAACCCGCTATCTGATGTGGCAGGTACGAGGAAAAGTCCAGCAATTTTTTATCGACTATCAGGACAGGATCATGTACGGGACAGACCGTGGAGCTTGGTTATGGGATGCCGAAGGGAAGGTCATATCTGATGGTCAGAAAAATAATATCAAACAATCGTACTATGATAGGCATAATCTGTTTCTTCAATATTTTGCTACAGATGCGCATATTCCATGGGCAAATAATGCTAAAGGCGGCAAACCTGTTCCAAAGCCAGAATATACTGTTCAGGGATTATTGTTGCCCTCAGAAGTGTTGGCAAAATTATACTATAAAAATGCAGTTATTTGGTTTCCAGGAGTTGACAAAAATTTTAACTAATATGAAAAAAAAGGTATGTCAGTTATGATATTTTTTCTAATCATCTCAATGATTGGGTGCTCCGAAAAAGCAGAAAACGAATTCTACATATCTCCAGATGGGAGATTCGAAAATGCAGGCACTGAAGATGCTCCATGGTCACTTGCCAAAGCCAATAGTGCTTTGCTGCCTGGGCAAACCGCCATATTGATGGATGGAGCATATATTAAGACACCAATTGCTCCGGCACATTCAGGAGAGCCAAAGGCTTATATTATTTACAGGGCAAAAAATAAACATCGGGCTGTATTTCAGCATATAAATGACCTGCCTGAAGCACACGGTCCAGTAGCGGTTTTTGTTAATGACAGATCCTATATCTCAGTTGATGGCATCAAAGTTACCGGAGTTAAGCGATGGGTTGTCGGTTCAAAAAGTCATCATATTTCCATTGACAATAGTTACTTTATGAATGGCTCAGGTTGGATCAATTGCCGCTTTGATGAGATTGGCGATGGCATGAGAATTACCAATAACTATTTTCAAGGCGGGACAGATTTACTGAGTTTGGATGGAGGTTCAGGTCATCTCGTAGAAGGTAATTTCTTTGGCGATGCATCGCATACCGGACTCGTTTTATTGGGCGTCCAAAATTCGGTGATAAGAAACAACACGCTTACCAATAGACAATGGAGATGCATGGAGGTGGAAAGCCAACGGCATGAGCCATTCCGGCTTTCGAAATATAACTTAATTGAAAATAATTACTTTGATTTTTCTGCTGCCAGTGGCATTCAATATGCAGGGAATTATTCCATCATTCGTCACAATATATTCAGACGCAGCCTGTCCGGGATGGTTTGGTCTAACTACTTAGGGAGGGCAAAAACACCCGAGGCCTGGCACAATGCGCATAACCGGTTTTATAATAATGTGATTACGGAGTGTGGTTCAAATGAAATCGTTCTGGGCCTAATCGAAGAAAATAAAGCCAGGGGTATTAATGTAGCGGAAAGAGTCAGTAGCAGCGGGTTTGGCATGGCTTATTTAACCAATCTATTCAACCCTCCGGTTGAAGGATATGCTGATGTATCTTATGGTGATAATGTGGTAGTTAACAATATTTTTTACTTAAATTCTAATACCAGGCATGAGAAGGCTTCACCAACCGCACAGATTGTTTTCGACTGGAATGCCACTCCTGAGTTTGGAGAAGTTTTTAATAATAACATCTATGATGGTGAGGTAGAATCAGAAGTGTTTCATTTTACGGATGCCGGACTTCAGAATCCACCCCATGAATCGAATACAACTATTCAACAATTTGAGCAACACTACCCTAAATCGGCGGGTAATAATATAGAGGTTGATCCGCTGTTTGTGAACCCCGAGCAAGGGAGTTACCAGCTTAAAGCTGAAAGCAAATGCATTGATAAAGCCAAGCCTTTAACTGAGACAAGCGCTAATGGAACAGGAAAAGTAATTCCTGTTGGCGACGCCCTGTTTTTTACTAATGGTCATGGTTTGGTTGAGGCAGATGTGATAAGAATAAACGACCAACACCTAACTATTGTCAGCATAGATTATGACTCAAATGAGATCACCATAGACCGGGAGTTTGCCTGGAAAAAAGGAGATGAAGTATTTTATAATTATGTAGGTGAAGCGCCTGATTTGGGCGCTTTTGAATCCGGGATTACAACAACTGTCGGAGCAGATACAATGCGCATAAAAAGTCATGAATTTCTAAAAAATTGAATGATAAGCTGAATACAATGATGAAAACAATTATACCGAAACCACCAAGCAGCATCACGCTTTTGATATGCTTTTTCATGGTGATTGCCATAACAAATTGCCAAACTCCTGAGAAAAAGAAAAACAGCCAGCCAAACATCATCTACATTCTGGCAGATGATTTGGGCTATGGAGATTTGGGTATTT
>CAZDRA010000099.1:0-4678 GCA_964507705.1 uncultured Roseivirgaceae bacterium
TATTTTTGGCGAAATGCGCTCTTCAAGCATTGCAAACCTGTTTTTGGCAGACCAAGCACTCTTGCCCAATTCTGATTCTATTATTGAATCAAATGTTTTTTTTTCATTTTCTTGCAATTCTCCATCAGCTAAAGCAATTGAATAAGCTAGCTCGGCCAAGGCTTGAACGAGCATTATATTTTCTGGCATATGGCAAAAAATTTCATGTGGTTGAAAATTAAATAGTTCAATAAAGATGAAATATTTAATTTTTATTGGAGCTAAAATTATAAAGAATCATCTAAGAAATTACCATTCAAAAGAATTATTTTTAGCCTTTGTAATATAAATATGAAGTTCCAACTTACAAGCGAATTTGAACCTACCGGAGACCAGCCTCAGGCCATCAAGCAACTCACTGATGGAATTGAAAATGGAGAAACTCAGCAGACTCTTTTGGGCGTTACGGGTTCAGGTAAGACATTCACGGTAGCCAATGTAATTCAGAAGGTAGAAAGACCAACACTTATTTTGAGCCACAACAAAACACTTGCGGCTCAGTTATATGGAGAATTTAAGCAGTTTTTCCCCAACAACGCTGTTGAATTTTTTATTTCATATTACGACTATTATCAACCGGAAGCGTTTATTCCAAGTTCAAATATTTACATAGAAAAAGATCTTTCTATTAATGAAGAAATTGAAAAATTAAGACTTAGCGCATCTTCTGCTTTGCTTTCGGGGAGAAGAGATGTGATTGTTGTGGCTTCAGTATCATGTATCTATGGTATTGGAAACCCAGAGGAATTTGGAAAAAACATTATTCATCTCAAGAAAGGAGAAGTTATAACTCGAAATAAATTGCTTTTCAATTTTGTGGATATTCTTTATTCCAGAACTGAGGTGGAGTTTAAAAGAGGAACATTCAGAGTCAAAGGTGATACCGTGGATGTTTATCCTGCTTATGCAGATTTTGCAATTCGTATTATTTTTTGGGGAGATGAAATTGAAACATTACAAATTATAAACCCTGATACAGGTAAAAAAACATCCGATGAAGCACACATTGCACTTTATCCAGCCAATTTGTTTGTAACCGCCAAGGACGTGATTGATGTAGCGATCACAGAAATTCAGGATGATTTGGTTAAGCAGATAAGCAACTTTGAAGAGGATCAAAGGCCTCTGGAAGCCAAGCGAATTAAAGAACGAACAGAATTTGATCTTGAAATGATCAGGGAGCTGGGGTACTGTCCTGGAGTAGAAAACTATTCGCGGTATTTTGACAGAAGGCAATCGGGGAACAGACCTTTTTGCCTGCTTGATTATTTTCCTGATGATTTTCTTATGGTTGTTGATGAAAGCCATGCGACACTTCCTCAGATTCGCGCGATGTGGGGAGGAGATCGTTCAAGAAAAATGAACCTGGTAGAATATGGATTTCGACTACCAAGCGCATTGGACAATCGACCCTTGACATTTAATGAGTTTGAGCAAATGCTCAATCAGGTTATTTATGTGAGCGCTACCCCTGCAGAGTATGAACTGGAAAAATCTGAGGGAGTTATCGTCGAACAAATTATAAGGCCAACCGGATTGCTTGATCCGCTTATTGATGTTCGTCCAAGTCTCAATCAAATTGACGATCTGCTAGAAGAAATTGATGAGCGGATTACAATGAAGGACAGGGTGTTGGTTACAACTCTTACAAAAAGGATGGCAGAGGAGTTGACAAAATACCTGGAGCAAGCCGGTGTAAAATGCCGATACATCCACTCGGAAGTGAAAACGCTTGACCGTGTCGAAATACTTCGTGAGCTAAGGCTGGGAATTTTTGATGTATTGGTTGGCGTCAATTTATTGAGGGAAGGACTGGATTTGCCGGAAGTTTCCCTGGTCGCTATCCTCGATGCGGATAAAGAGGGTTTTCTTAGAAATCAAAGATCTCTCGTGCAGACAATTGGTCGTGCGGCTAGAAATGTCAATGGAAAAGTGATTATGTATGCTGATCGCACTACAAATTCGATGCAAATGGCTTTGGATGAAACAAACCGCCGACGAAGAATTCAGATGGATTATAATAAAACCCATGGCATAGAGCCAAAAACCATTTCAAAAACCACCAGTGCCATTATGGATCAGACAAAAGTAGCTGATGCCAAAAAAGATGGAAAAAAATACTACATAGAGCAAGAAAACCCTACCATAGCTGCCGATCCGCTTATGGAATATTTAGATAAAAATCAGATCAAACACCTGATAGATCAAACAAGGAAAAAAATGGAAGTGGCAGCCAAAGATCTTGACTTTATGGAAGCGGCAAGATTACGAGATGAACTATTTGAACTGGAGGAAAAGTATGGGAAAAAGAAAGGAAAAAGTTGAATCACTATTTTAAAAAACTTCCTATAATGAAAATATTAAGTATCAATAATATGCTTGCCGAAAGAAATAAATAGGTTTTTGACTTTGAGTTATTTTTAATAATACAAACGACTAAATAAACTAACAAGATAAATTGAATTAAGAAAAAAGGAATTGTTAGCATTTCCTGAAAAACTCCAATCAATACATAATCAATATTTAGTATTTTGGAATTGAGGTATAAAAAACTAAAATACAACGCAAAAAATAGGCTTGCATAAAAAGCTTTTCTTTTACTAATAATTCTGCTTCCCTTTTTCACTTAGTTTTAAGTTTATTTCCTTTAGTTACCTCCTGCTCCCAATTATCAATTTCTATTTTCAATTCTGAAGCTAAAATATATTCGGAGTTGATCAAATCATTTTGTTCTGAGATGTCATCATGGAGATTATATAAATGAATGGAATCTTCTTCAACAAGAAGCTTCCATTTTCCCAGTCGAACTACTTTTTGGTCTCTGTACTTCCAGAATAGTTTGCGCTCCGGAATTGGGTTTCCTTCGATTAGTAGTCTCGTGATATCCGTACCATCAAATTGATTATCATGCTTTTCTTTGGACTTTGATAAATTGACAAAAGTAGGAAAGAAATCCATGCTCAAAACGGGCTCAGCAGTTGTGGTTGCAGGTTCTATGGTTTTTGGCCAGTATGCAATCGCAGGCACTCGATGGCCACCTTCCCATAGTGACCCCTTGTTTCCTCTTAATTTCCCATTATTGCCAATATCTTTTAACCCGCCATTATCAGAGCAAAATATCACAAGCGTGTTGTCACTTAAATCCAGCTTTTTTAGTTGATCAATAATTTGCCCAACGCCTTCGTCCATCACTTCTATCATTTCTTTGTAAGCTCCGGCCTTATCTTTCCTGCTTCCAGAGCCATTAGATTTTCCTCCGGAATATCTGTCTGCTTTATCATTTCGACCTTGAAATGGAAAGTGTGGTGCCTCGTGAGCTACATATAAAAAAAACGGTTTATCCTTATTGGTGTCAATAAATTCTAAGGCGTATTTAGTAATCAAATCAGTGACATATCCTTGTTCTTCAACCTTCTCAAGATCATGCCACCAATCCGGAATACCGGCACCATCAATATGGGAATGATAATCTATATTTCCACTCACATACCCTCGGAAGAAATCGAATCCCTGGTAAATAGGGTTGAAATCAATTTGATATCCCAAATGCCATTTACCAACAATTCCGGTGGCATAGCCTTCACCTTTCAAATAATCTGCAATAGTTAATTCCTTAATATCCAGACCAGTTTTTCTGGTTTCACCTTTGGCGTAAATTACCCCTTCCAATCCACTTCTTTGCTGGTACCTGCCCGTTAGCAATGCTGCTCTGGTGGGAGTGCAAACAGCTCCATTAGAATGAAAATCTGTAAATTTCAATCCCTCCGTCGCCAATTTATCTATGAAAGGTGTTTTTATATTTTCATTTCCATAACATCCTAAATCACCATAGCCAAGATCGTCTGCCATGATCAAAATGATATTTGGACGTTCAAATTCCTTATGGTTGCAAGAAATTATAAATAAGAAAATAATGATGCTAAAAATCGCCTTTATGGTATGAGTTGTGGTTTGCACTTTTTTGGTATTTTTTGAGAACAGTAAACTAATTCATTTTTAGATACACTGGATAAGTAATCATGATTTTATTTGTGGTCTGAAATTAATCTTTCGTTCAGCTCCAATTCAGCGACAGATGTAAGTGGTTCTTCAGAATAAAATAAAGCGGCATTGTCAATACCTAAATCTTCTGATTTTCGAATCACATCTGAATAAGAACTAAATTGACTTAACAATTTGGGAATGACAATAATAAACCCCCAAATAGCCAACATGCAAAATATCAATTTCAACCAATTTTTCATTCCTATATCAGATCTGTAATTTCCGGGAATACAATATAAAACATAATGTAAGCCATGAGAAGTGTCAGTATCAAATTTAAGGTTTGACCACACACATATAATATCAATGGCTTTCCACCTGAAAAATGTTCTTTGAGTTCCTTGAAATTTACCGACAATCCAATACTTACAAATGCCAGGCAAAATAACCAGCCTCTGACATCTTTTGTAAAACCTCTTATTATTCCATGATCAATAAACGCATAGGAAAACTCCTTTGATAATACGGCATAAATAATAGAAAACACAATAGAAGCTCCCAAAAAACCAAGAATAAATTTGGGAAACCTCTTCCATATTTCACCAGCTCCAACATTGGCCTTGCCATTATTTTCTACCTTGGTTGACCAATAAAC
>CAZDRA010000099.1:4778-16583 GCA_964507705.1 uncultured Roseivirgaceae bacterium
CCAAGCAATATTTCTGCTCCTAATAATACCAAACCTGTTTTAATATAATATTCAGTTTGAACGGCGGGCTTTAACCACCATGGAGTTCCGATGGTATTGCTGATTATCAACCCCAAAAGTATTGCCCATACTGCATAACTGATCCCCAAGTTTTTCATATCGACTTGAGCGGCCAACAAATATGAAACGGTGCCTAATATAAAAATCCCCAAAAAGGCCACAATAAATTTAAAATAGTTATGCCCCATGAAATATGCCCCAAGACCAAATATCATTGCCAAGGCCAGGGATAGCAATACTAGCTTAGGTAGAATGCTGTATGATTTCCCAGCATTTTTTTTATTTGCTTTCTCAAAATCCACTAGTGCGTCGTTCCATTTTTTTGATGAGATAGCTGCCAAATTATTTTGCTCCGCATTATTGTATAATGATTGTTTTGCAAGTTGCTCAAGTGCAATTGCTTCTTTTTCCAGTAAATCAACTTCTTTTCTTAATTGTTCAAGCTTTGCCTTGCCTTGAGATGTGGGTATTTTTTCACTGGAGTACAGTGATGACAATGGATTGCTTTTCCATGATTTAGGTTTATTCAACAAAGATTTCACAGATTTACCAATCGAGGAATTACTTCCTGTGAGTAGTTTTGATTGGCGCTTTATTTTATACCAGTCGGTATTTTTAAATGGAATATTTTCTGAATGTTCACTTAGGGCCCATTTGTTTGCAGAAATTGCATTGCCAATTTCACTCTTAGCGATAAACAGATAAATGATAATACCTAATATTAGAATAAATCCACCAAGCCAAATGGCCCAATAGTCATCGCTTTGCAGGAGTGTAGATTTGACTTGTTTGTGCGACATATTCTGTTTTTATATGGAGTTCTCCAATGAGGAACCCCTGTTAACAATAGTACAAAAATTGTTGTTAAAATATTAGAGCTACATTTTGAAACTCGTTTTGTATTTTTGCGGATTAACTTAAATTCAATTCATGGTTTACCCAATTGTTGCATATGGTCATCCGGTGTTAAAAAAACAAGCGCAGGAAATAGAAGAAGATATAGTCGACGTTACAGAATTGGCCGAAGATATGTTTGATACAATGTACAAAGCCCAGGGAATAGGACTTGCCGCACCTCAAATAGGGAAAAGCCTTCGCATGTTTATTGCAGATGCCTCTCCTCTCGAAGATGAAGAAATTGGTGATTGGAAGCAGGTGTTTATCAATCCCGAAATCCTCAAAGAAGATGGAGATGAATGGGCATTTGAGGAAGGCTGCCTGAGTATTCCTACTATCAGAGAAGATGTTGTGCGACCGGAAAAGTTAAAAATTCATTATTATGATGAAAAATGGAATGAGCATACAGAGGAGTTTGATGGGATGAAAGCAAGAATTATCCAGCACGAATATGACCACATTGAAGGTATATTATTTACAGATCATCTTTCTTCTTTTAAAAGGCGGGTGCTAAAAAGCAAACTTTCCAACATAAGCAAAGGAATTGTGAAAGTGGATTATCGAATGTTCTTTCCAGCAAAAAAATAGCTTTAAATTAAATTTCAATATTGCATAAACTCAAAACTACCCTTATTCAATCAAATATTTATTGGCAGGATATCGACGCAAATCTCGCCATGTTTGAAGAAAAGATTTGGGAAATCGGAGAGGAAACGGATGTTATCATTTTACCGGAAATGTTTAATACTGGGTTTTCAATGAATGTAGAAAGTCTGGCCGAACCCATGAATTTTAAGACCTTTAGATGGATGAACCAAATGGCAAAGCAAAAGGATGCTGCTGTTGTGGGGAGTTATATTGTAAAAGAAGCCACGAGATATTTTAACAGACTTTACTGGGTGGAGCCCGATGGGCAATTTGATTTTTATGACAAAAGGCATCTCTTTAGAATGGGGAATGAGCACCTTACATATGCTGAAGGCAAAAAGAAGATGATCAGAAAATTTAGAGGATGGAAAATAAGACCACTCGTTTGCTACGATTTGCGTTTTCCTGTTTGGAGTCGAAATAAGTACGATGCGTCCAATGATGCATTAGATTATGATTTGTTAATTTATGTTGCCAATTGGCCTGCCCCAAGGAATGATGTCTGGCAAACCTTGCTCAAAGCACGTTCCATGGAAAATCAATGCTATACCATTGGGTTAAACCGGACAGGTTCAGATGGCGAGGGTATCACCTATAATGGCCAGTCTGCAGCTTTTGATTTTAAGGGCAAGGCAATAAATGAAATTACCAGCCGGCAGACAATCCAAACTGTCGAACTCAGTTTGGATCAACTCAATTCATTTAGAAAAAAATTTCCAGCATATCTCGATGGTGATGGTTTTGAAATTATTTGAGATGGGGGTTTGCATTAGATTATAAACCCTCATAATTCCCAGCATCTGACCTTGCCAACTCAGGGTAGGCTACATCATAACCCTTGGCTTCATGCCATAAAATATGGTTAAATAATCCTTCATCGGCTTTATCAATATCATCCAATGGCATTTCCATTGATTTTCTGGCATAGAAATATTGCTTGCTCGTTTTGTTTAGAGACGATATGATAGGATTCATTTCATCAAGCGGTATATTGTTTTTAAGTGCCGTGTATGGTGAAAAGTCAGGAATATCAGTAAAGCAATCTGTCATTGGATTTGCAGTCATATCAAATTGATTCATAGGAGGTAATCCAAGGATGAGTTCCATCGTGCGCAATATGCTATTTTGGTTGTAGTGGTTGCTAATTACTTGTCCGCGTTTGGTATATGGGCTTATACAAAATGCTACTGTACGTCTTCCATCCACATGGTCCAGCCCAGCCTGAGCATCATCTTCTATCACGAATATCACTGTTTCCTTCCAAAATTTACTTTTTGATACAGCTTCAATGATTTGTCCTAAAGCGAGATCGTTGTCGGCCACAGCAGCCCTTGGAGTTGGGTAACCTTCGCGGGTTCCTGTTGTGTGATCATTTGGCAAAAGCATGATGGTGAAGTTGGGAAAGGAGCCCGATTTTTCATATGCTTTTAGCTCCTTGATAAATTCTCCTGCCCGATAAACATCCTGTACCTTTCCAGGAAACCCTATGTAGGTCGGACATGTATAAGGCTCCAGAGTGTGAAGTTGGGGTACTGCCTCGATTTTAATTTTATTGGTTTTATTTATAAAATCATTGTAATTGTCAGTCCATGTGGAAGAGGAGGGTACTATTTTAGCTCCAACAAATTCACCATAATTTCTAAAAGTAAGATTTGCGCTCAGCACATAATCCCAAATAAATCCGGAAGCAGAATAAGCCAAGGCATCATCCCCATCGTAGGGATAACTTCTTTCAAAACCTCCAAAGCTTTTTTCCAGGTAGTCGGCTACATTGCCTTCATTGGTCCATTGATGTCCGTCGGCACTTAGCACACCATTGCAGTATGTATTGTCAAGTAACACAAATTCCTCCGCCAGTTTATGGTGGTTTGGTGTGACATGTCGAGGGTAAAAACACAAATCGGGATCGCCGTTGCCTTGCGGTAAATCCCCCAAAATTTGGTCATAAGTTCTATTCTCCTTGATGATGTAAATAACATGTTTGAATACTGAAACTTCACCCGGACTTGTAGGAACCGGCACCTTTTTTTTCTCAACATTGGTTATATTAAGAGATTGACTGATTTTTGGTAGGCGCATATTTGTAGCTGCTTTGATGGTATATTGTTCGAGTGTTAGTTTGTCAGGGACATTAATAAATGAAACCGAACCAAGATGCTCGTGAGAATTATATCCTTTTTCTACCACCTTAGCAACATCTTTATCGGCATACTTCCATATTCTTTCTCTTACACTTTTTGATCCTGCATGACTTCCTCCAACACCTTTTACATTAGCAACAAATAATTTTTCACCACTATTATTTAAAATCACCGCTCCGGGATACCAACCCGTGGAGATCAATCCTGATACTTTCCCATTAGAAAGATCAATGACAGCCAATGCGTTATTTCCCCCATTTGCTACAAATAGCGTTCTCCCATCTGGTGAAACCGTGAGCGCATTGGGTGCACTGCCTAATGGTAAAATATCCATAGGTTTGGTACTCAATTTGCGAACCACCTGATCGGTGTTGGTATCAATTTCTGAAACAAAATCACTGTTAGCATTGGCGACAAATAGGCGAGATTTGTCTGGAGAAAATGCCATACCCGAAGGATGGAGACCGGTTTCTATTTCTGTGATTACTTTTCGAGTTGTCAAATCAATTACTGAAACGGTACCTGAGGAGGCGATGCCTGTCGCTGGATCTACAATAACTTTACTGCCAGACGTAGGACCAGTAACGTCTCCTACCATTGGCCTGCGACCTCCCCAATTTGAGACATAGGCTTTGTTACCACTGACAACTACTGAATATGGTGCAATCCCCACCAGAATTTCCGCATCGATGTTTTTGGTTTTTAAATTAACGACAGCAAGGGTATTGTTTCTATTGAGCGTCACATACATCAAACCTTTGCTTACATCCAGGGCCAATCCTCCCGGATAGGCGCCATTTTTATCTTTCTCATCAGGTCCGGGCATATGTATTTTGGTCGTCCATTCAAAAGTGCTATCATTTTGAATCTCTGCTGCGAGCAAGTTACCCTTCGTGTCTGTCGTCCACACTTTGTTTTCAGTATTGTTCCAGACAATTCCTGTAAACGTATTTCCTCCTTTGGGGATTTTTAATGTTTGTATAATTTCATGAGTAGCTGGGTCTATGAAGATTATATCTCTCATATTCTTTACAGCAAGGATACTTTCATCTGCGTTGAGGGCAAGATCTACCGGTCGCCCCGGGAAAGTAATAGACTTGCCGGCAGGATCAATTCGTTGGGTTGTAGCCACAATGTAGGAATCATCCTTTTGCCTACCGACAACTGCGCTTTCAAAATAATCATCCGGAGCAATCTTTAATGCTTCGTCAAGATAGGAACCTTCACTATTGCCATCCTTATCGTGGCAACCAGAGAGGCAAGAAAAAATAGTTAGAAGTGCGACAATCAATATATTGGTGGGATATTTTAATTTCATAGGGTCTTATTTTTTGTAAAAGAGCTTGTTCTGATATGATAATTATAAATATAAAATGCAAAGTGCAATCTGCCTAAAGGAAGGTCTTGTTTTTTGATTTATGGGGACCTCTATTAATTCATTTCTTTCAAAAAACAAAGAAAATGAATGAGTTGCAAGGCATATTTATTTTTAATAGCCATAGTTATTTAAAATAAATATAACGCAGTCAAATCGTTTATTATCTTTGTTCCCATAGGGTTTTCATAGTGTTTCAAATACTGCGTCAAATTTTCTTGACTTATCCCGATAAGGCTTCATAAATTTTCCTTGTCTTTAAAACACTATGAAAATTTTGATGCGAATGAATTATTAGAAGTCCCCTTAAGTATTGCCAATATTCCAATGATTTGCATTTGTTAACAATAATATTGTGTAACTTAAATTGTATTTTAAAATCAGTACTTAGACTGATGTCACTAAATTTTCATGATGACATGAAATGTCGAATCCTTCTCTTTTTTTTGCTTATCAGCAGTCAATTTTGTTGTACTCCTAAATCAAAGGAGCAACGTTCCTCACTGAAAAATAGGTTGGAGCGAATCTTAAATGAGCACACATTGGAGTTGTGGTATCCAAAAGTGATTGATCGGATAAATGGTGGATATTATTCTGATTATTCATTTGACTGGACAAAACAAGGTCTTCAAAATAAATTTATTGTTACACAGGCAAGACACGTTTGGACTCTTTCAAAAGCCATTGAATTTTATCCGGAAAGAGTACAATACCAGGAATACGCAAAACATGGGTATGAGTTTTTAAGAGACTTCATGTGGGATAAAACGCATGGAGGTTTTTATCAAATGGTTGATTCTGTTGGAATCAGACCTACTAACACAAGCGAATCAGAACAAAGAACATATGGAAATGCTTTTGCCATCTACGCCCTTGCTGCATACTATAAAGTTTCAAAAAACCCAGAGGTTTTAATGCTGGCAAAAGATGCATTTTCCTGGCTTGATGCAAATGCCCACGACAAGGAGCATGGTGGTTATTTTAAATTTATGAGGAGTGGAAAAAATGCAAACGTACAACCGAGTGCAAATAACGGTGGCGATACATCCGATGATATTGTATATGGTATAAAAGATTATAATAGTTCAATCCATTTATTGGAAGCATTTACGGAATTGTATGCAGTTTGGCCAGATGAATTGGTTAAAAGTAGATTGCAAGAGATGTTTGAGGTGGTTTCACAAACCATGATGGATGACAGGGGATTTTTGAAATTGTACTTTCATGCTGATTGGACACCGTTTGATGATCATGTGATAATTGAGATAGGAGGAAATAAAAGTAATTATTTTAGTCATGTTACATTTGGTCATGATGTAGAAACAGGATTTTTACTACTGGAAGCCGCAGAGGTATTGGGAATTGAAAAAGAAGTGATTTTGCCCAAGGCTAAACGACTTGTTGACCATGCACTCCAAAAAGGATGGGATAATGAAAAAGGTGGATTTTACGAACAGGGGAAATATATCGAAGGTGGTGTAAAAATCATAGATAGTAGCAAGATTTGGTGGACTCAGACAGAAGGGATGAATAGTTTGCTGTTGATGCATTCACTATTTTCCAATGACGCTTTAAGATATTTTGAGAAGTTTGAATTGCAGGTTGATTATATAGAAAAAAACCTATTGGATTATGATTATTTGGGGTGGTACAGCTTCGGAATTGACCACCATCCTGAAATGAAAAAAAGACCGAAAGCCTCAATATGGAAAGGAACCTATCACACTTCGAGGTCTCTTATGCATTGCGTTTCTATTTTGGAAAGTAAGGGTTATTAATCCCTAAGTTATTTTTAGTCTATGAAATAATCTCCTTTGACTTTTAAAATATCCAAACATTAATAGTATTTAATGTTACGCAAATGTTAAGAGATACTGACGGGCATTTTTGGTAAAGACGATCATTTTTGAGCCTTTTTTATTACCAAAAGTTTAGTTGGTAATATTCCTCGCAAAATCACATAACATTCGATTAATATTTTAGAATATATGTAATGTATTATTAATGTTATGAGAATCATTAATTCATAGTTATCCCATTTATTTGTGGCATAAATACTTTTTTATCAATGTTGAAAAAATATTTACGTCCATTACACATTTCCATTTTAATTGCGTTTGTGTTCGTCAGCCAAAACTTGCTGGCACAAGAAACCATCAAGGCTGATTCGCTAAATAACGCTACCGATAATCAGATAGAATTGAATGGCTTAAAAAGCAGCATTCCCGAAAAGAAGAAAAAGAGTAATATAAAAAATAGTCTCACAGATAGGGAAATTACCATTGACAACGGAAAAACTTCCTTTAAATTCAAATATGGCGGTAGAGTACAAACCAGGTTTGATCTGTCGAGAGTGCAAGAGCCGGGAGCAAATTCTGAAAGCGAGCTATATTTCAGGCGAGTCAGGGTAAAATCTGACGGCCATCTGTTTACACCAAAGCTGGGCTACAAACTTGAAATTGATATCATTGGCGCCCAGGTACTTGATGCTGTATTGCAATGGAATTTTTATCAAAACTTCGTGCTGTGGGCAGGGCAAACAAAACTTAGAGGCAATAGAGAAAGGGTTATTTCTTCTCAAAACCTTCAATTTGTAGATCGCTCTTTACTCAATTCAAAATTTACTTTAGACAGGGACATCGGATTTTGGCTTATGCATCATTTCAATGTCGGCAATGGTGTGATTCGTGAGGTTCTTTCAGTTTCTAAAGGAGAAGGACGAAGCATTTGGGAGGACAACCCCTCACCAATTGATAGAGGGCTTGACTATACCGCCCGATTAGAATATCTGCCTTTTGGAAATTTTGCAAACAAAGGTGATTATAAAGGTTCAGACTTAGAAAGAGAGCCGAAGCCTAAATTATCTATGGGCCTCACCTTTGACCTTAACGAAAATGCTGTGAAATCAAATGGCCAGCTGGGTTCCGTGACAGATAGTCAAGCTAATTTAAGATCTTGGGTCGTGGATATGATGTTTAAGTATAGAGGTTTTTCTCTCATGACCGAATTTACAGATAGAAAGGTGTATAACTTTCAAGAACAAACAATTTTAGAATATATCGATTATGTAAATGATTTCTACACGGGAACAGCCTTCAACATTCAATCGGGATATTTATTTAGACGAAATTATGAACTGGCAGCCAGATATACGCAAGTGAGGCCACAAGAAGGATCGGCCTTTACAGATTTGACAGAATATACTTTTGCATTATCAAAATACATCGTGGGACATAATATAAAAGTCCAAACTGATTTCAGCATTCTGAAAGAGGCTAATAAACCAGTAACTCATATTTACAGACTTCAATTTGAACTTGCACTATAAGCTATTTAATTTTTTAACTATGGAAAATATCAACGGAGGAAAAGCACAATTTATAAATAGTACCAAAAGGATATTAATGTTAGTCCTGGTATTATTTGTATTCCTTGTTTCACTCAATATAATGAGTGGAGGCTTTAAGCTTTTAGGAAAAGATATTGCAGAACAAATTATTACCATCACCTCCAATCCATTTATTGGATTATTTGTAGGATTACTTGCTACAGCGTTGGTACAAAGTAGCTCTACCACCACATCGATGATTGTGGCCATAGTTGCTTCAGGAGCCTTAACGCTTCCAAATGCCATCCCGATGATAATGGGTGCAAATATAGGAACGAGTGTTACAAGTACCATCGTTGCTCTTGGTCACATTCCCAAAAAGTCTGAGTTTCAAAAGGCAATAAGTAGTGCCACAGTCCATGACTTTTTTAACTTAATGGTAGTTGCCATTTTATTTCCAATAGAATATTTTACCGGTGCGTTGTCTGCTACTGGATCATGGATTGCTCATCTGTTTTATTCCGAGAGCATTGAAGGTACAAAGATGTTTAGCATCCTGGGAGTTACTGTAAAACCTGCGGCCAAGGCTATCATTGAACTTTTTGGATCAAAGGCTATCTTTGTAATACCATTTTCTATCGGGGCATTGTTCATCTCTTTGAGAGGATTTTCTGTATTACTTAGAAAAATACTTATCGGAAAATCACAACAAAATTTAGAGAAGCATGTTTTCGGAAACCCGGTAAAATCCTTGATTTGGGGAGCCGGACTTACTGCTGCCGTTCAATCTAGTTCGGTAACAACTTCCCTGGTCGTTCCGCTTGTGGCTACAGACAAAATTAGTTTGAGAAAAGCATTTCCATTTCTTATGGGAGCCAATATTGGCACTACCGTAACAGCCCTTATCGCTGCAATATCGCAGACCGAAGCTGCTTTGGCAGTGGCAATTTGTCATTTATTATTTAATCTGATAGGTGTATTTTTATTATTTCCAATTAAATCAATTAGAGAGATACCAATATTTTTGTCAGAGACACTTGGTCGTTTGGCAGGAAAAAGAAGACTGGTGGGTGTCGCATATATTGTAATTACTTTCTTTATTATTCCGTTTACCTTGATTTTTGCTACATCGGATTTTTCAGCTAAAAAAACTGATGATATTGAAGTAATTGATAACCATGGATTGCCACCTGTTTCTGCCTCTTTTAGTGATAAATTGTAATATTTCTTCCTCGGAGTTTGAAGAAGGTTTTACATTTTGGGGGTTAACTTTATAATAACGGGCTTCATTCGATGCCATTTGGGATCACAATTATTTTGAATTTTATCTGGAAATTTTTGATATCAAATCCCAGATTACAACCCCAATGGCAACTGAGACATTAATGGAGTGCTTGGTGCCAAATTGTGGGATTTCAATAACATAATCTGCCCTTTCGACAATCGATTCTTCAACGCCCTTTACTTCATTCCCAAAAATCAGGGCAAGTTTTTCATTGTTTCGAATTTGAAATTTGTCAAGAGATATACTCTTATCTGCCTGCTCAATAGCAACGATCTTGTATCCCTCAGCTTTTAATTGTGCTATGGAAGTCATTGCATTATCATGATATTCCCAGTAAACCGTTTCCGTAGCGCCCAAAGCTGTTTTATGAATTTCGCGATGTGGTGGTTGTGCAGTGATTCCGCATAAAAATATTTTTTCACATAAAAATGCATCGGCAGTTCTGAATGCCGATCCCACATTGTGCATACTTCTGATATTATCCAAAACGATAACAAATGGATTTTTCTCCACGCTTTTAATGCTTTTGGCAGAGTGTCTCTCCAATTCCTCATTGCGTAATTTCCTCATGAAATAATATTAATAAATTTAAATTCCAACCTCAATAATTTATGTGTATTTTCCATTTGGCGGTAAGTCATTGACAATCAGATTAATCAGTTAAAATGGAGAAAAATAATATTTTCAGATACAATTAATTATATTAAAGTCAATGACATGATTTCTAACTCCTTACAAGTTTCAATAATTAACTCCTGAATTTTTCAGGCAAATAAATTTTCAGAGCAAAAATAGAATAAATATCTTCGCATTTGTTCACAAAATTATTTTAAACAAAAGGAATGGCAAAAGCAAAGTCTGCACCAAAAGAAACGCCTCTGATGAAGCAGCATAATGCCATTAAGGCAAAACACCCAGGTGCTTTGTTGTTGTTCAGAGTTGGAGATTTTTATGAGACCTTTGGTGAAGATGCCATTAAGGCCAGTAAGATTCTCGATATTGTACTGACAAAAAGAGCCAATGGTGCAGCTTCATTTATTGAACTCGCCGGATTTCCACATCATTCGCTAGATACTTATTTGCCCAAGTTGGTAAGGGCTGGGAACAGGGTAGCCATTTGCGATCAATTGGAGGACCCAAAAACTGTGAAGGGTATTGTGAAAAGAGGCGTTACCGAATTGGTAACGCCCGGACTTTCTTACAATGATCACGTACTGGAGAAAAAAGCAAACAACTATTTGGCCTCTGTTCATATCGATGGTGATGATTCGGGAGTTGCATTTTTAGATGTATCGACCGGAGAGTTTTATGCCTCGGCAGGGACATTGGATTACATTGATAATCTCCTGCAAAATTTCAATCCTTCAGAAATCATTTTTTCAAAGGCAAAGAGAAAAGAATTTGAACTAACCTTTAAAGAAAAATACAACACTTTTACTCCCGATGACTGGGTTTATGCATACGATTATGCATATGAAAAATTGATCAATCATTTTAAGACCAACTCACTAAAAGGTTTCGGAATAGAAAATTTAGACGCAGGCATTATTGCTGCTGGGGCGATATTATATTATTTAGAAGAAACGGAACATAAAAAGACGAGTCATATCTCTTCAATCTCCAGGATTGAGGAAGAAAAATTTGTGTGGTTAGACAAATTCACCATCCGAAATCTGGAGTTAATTTTCCCCCAACAGGACGGTGGTGTTCCGCTGATTGACATACTGGATCATACAATCACGCCGATGGGAGGGAGGCTTATGAAGAAATGGCTCATCATGCCATTGAAAGACATGAATCCTATCAATGAGCGCTTGCAAATGGTGGAGGCATTTTATGGAAATGAGCATCTAAGGGATGAATTAAATTCTCACCTTGGCCATATTGCAGATTTGGAAAGGCTGATCAGTAAAGTTGCAGTTGGCAGGGCAAACCCAAGGGAAATGAATTTGTTGAAAAGGTCATTGCTGCAAATAATGCCTGTAAAAGGATTGCTGGTGGAAAGTGATGTTTTGGAACTTCAGAAATTGGCTGATCAGATCAATCCTTGTGAGTTTTTGTTAAATAAAAT
>CAZDRA010000100.1:0-16185 GCA_964507705.1 uncultured Roseivirgaceae bacterium
TTACTTCAGGTAAATTTTATGCTGCTTGATCTCAAGTTTTCCACTTTTATAAAGTTTTTTTACGGTACGGATTACCGTCTCTACTCTAAGGCCTGTCATATCCGCCAATTGTTGCCTGGTGAAAGGAACATAAAAAGGAGATTTGTCCTTTTTATCTGCGTTGTCCCTTAGGTATTTTAGAAGTGTCATGATCACATGATCCGGATAATATGACGATATTTCCTTTAGTAAAATAGATTTATATCGAAGTCTGTTTGACAGTATGGAATTAAACTTCCATTGGATATCGTAATTATTTTTTAACAGATCAATAAACGCATCCTTGGATAATTTGCATATCTCAGATGTTTCAGTCGCAATTGCATTATTGGGGTAAGCAAAATCTCCAAACAAGGCAGGTTCGCCAAAACTCTGACCAGACTTAAAAATTCCCTGAATAAATTCTTGACCATTTTCACTATAACTCGACATTTTTACAGTGCCGCTCATTACTTGAAAATAGAATGATGCAAACTCATCTTCTAAAAAAATGTACTCGTCTTTCTTAACTTCAAAAAAGTTTGCTCTACTCTCAACCAGTAGTTCCCTGAGTATAATCATTGATATTCAATTCTGTATATTGTTTTCAAATATTAACTATTTTATTAGAAATGCCTATTTATCAATTTAAAAACTATTGGATTTTGTGAGATGTCCATAGCAATTAATTTTATAAGTCATCAAGAGGCTGGTATCAAATACTAATTTCTGTTTATGATTTGCGGTCTTTAATCTTTCTTAATGCTTTAACAACTTTAGCAAATAAGACATTATTTTCAAGATACATATGGAAATGCATGTCATATTCAAACCTTTTAAGTTCTTCATAAAGAATCTTAAAACCAGGACTACTATTTGCGGGCGCAATGTAATTGTTGCAAAAATTCCGTAAAGTTTTCAATGATGTACCGGCAAGAATGTGATCTTCTTTCATCCAGTTTATGGCATCGTCAAATTTTTTAACACTAATCTTTTTACTTGCCAAGAAGCCTTCGTCCAAACTTTTATAAGAAGGAAATACAATATTTTCTTCATCTACCAGGTGGTCATTCAATTCATCCTTAAATTCCATAAATCGTTCTTTTATCATGGGTAGCTGAGGATGAGTTGCCGCATGTGCAGCAACGAGATGATCAATTAGATCTTCCAACTCAGGCACTTTTTTCCTCACAAAAGTATGGTGATTATTGTTAATGTAATCTACAGTAAATGATATTGACCAACTATCTGTTCGCAAAGGATTGATCAATGGCTGATAAGATTGCTTTATTTCTTCATAAATTTCTTTAGCATCTGCCGATATATTATCAAATTGTTCATTTCCCAAATTGAAATAGGATATTGATCTATTTTCAAAAATATGGATGGCCATTGGGTAACGCTTTAAAATATCATTGATGGTAAGATTAAGCTCATTTGTTTTTGTAATAGAAATCCTCCAAATATCGGGGCCGTTTTGGAGGTCGTGCCATTCAAAAAAACCATGTTTTTGCTTTTGAAAAAGTTTATTTAGTGGTGCTAAGTTATGGTTACTGATGAGTATAAGCTGCTGTCCGTCATCCAACTCGTTAAAGAGGTTCAAAATTATTTTCTTTCTGAAACTCTTGTCAATCTCTCTAACATCCAATACTCGATTTTCTATCATTATATGTTTGGCCAATTAATTTTTTTCAAATTTATCTATTTACATCAGATCACCTTATGACTCATATCATATAGATGGATTTTTTTTCAGTTAGCAGACAATAGAATAAACATAGAATACGGTAAAAGTAGTCCCGAAGAAATTCAGTTTGATATTATTTCACAGAATGAAATCTAATGCAACATTCTAACGTATATAAAAAATATGCAAATGTTTAAATTAATTTATACAGCTATGAAAAATAATGTTTTTAAAGTTATCGGAGGAATGCTTGTTGGTGCTATTGGTGGATTGGTTGCCGGTATGCTAATCGCACCTGATAGTGGGAAGGGTACTCGTAAAAAAATTGCTGATACCGCAAGCAAAATAAATCACGAATTGCACGATTTTGCTGAAGAAACAATTGAAGCAACAAAGAAAAGTATTTCTGAAACTGTGGATGATTTAGTGAAAGGCCATAAAGAAAAGGACCAAGAAATTCTGAAAAATTAGTCATGTATCTAAAAAGCTTTATTAAATTCCCAATATATTTTTTGTTCCTTACAGTTCTTAAAATCATTTCCTGAATTTTATTTGCGGAATAAAAATATATTGGGAAAACTGTTGCCATATTATTCTCATAGTTCAAATATTGAAACCGCAATTATACATCCTTACTTATTCTCGCAATCATCCTTGCGCTAATTATGTAAGAAAAAATATCCTCAGATACCATTGCAGCATACTCGCATATTTACCTTTCTTACCCTCTGAAAAACACCAGAGATAAGCTATTCTTTACTGTTAAAAATATTTCAATAGAATTACTTATAAAATTGGACAGCAAATTGATCTTTAGAAATAGCGGTTCAAATTATTTAATATTCATTCATATGAAATCCGTTTTTAGGGTTACCTTGGTTTTAATTGAATCATAAAATGTTTGAACAATGCAGTACCTCTTATTAAATTGCCGGAAAATTTAATTGACAAATGATAGCACAAAAAGTCGCCGTAATAGATTTAGGGACCAACACTTTTAATTTGTTGTTAGTGAAAGTTACGCAAAGTGCCTACTATATATTTCGAAATGAAAAAATTGCTATCAAATTAGGTAAGGATGGAATTAATCAGGGAATAATCAATAAAAAGGCTCAGGAACGGGCTATGAACTGTCTAAATAATTATAAAGAAATAATAGAAAAAGAAGGCATTTCACAAGTTTATTGTTATGCTACAAGTGCATTTCGTACCGCAAAAAACGGCCAAGAATTCAAAGCTTTAATTGAAAAACAAACCGGATTTCAAATAACAATTATTTCAGGTGATACAGAAGCTGATTTTATCTATAATGGAGTGAAAAATGCTATAGATATAGGAGGGAATCCTTCATTGATAATGGATATTGGGGGAGGTAGTGTAGAGTTTATAATTTGTAATAGAGACAAAATATTTTGGAAAAAAAGTTTTAATATAGGAGCGCAGCGACTACTAGATTGGTTTCATAATATTGACCCTATTCCAGCAAATGAAATTGAAAAATTAGATATTTTTTTAAGAATCAAACTTGAACAATTACAAAAACAAATAGAAATCTATAAGCCTGATTGTTTAATTGGTTCATCTGGAGCTTTTGATACCCTAAGCGAAATGCATCAACACGAAATTAATCTCTATCTATCCGGTGGAGAGACAGAACTACCCCTTACCATAGATGGATTTAACAAATCTTATGAACGAGTTATTTCAAGGAACAAAAAAAATAGATTGGAAATTCCGGGCATGCAAGAGTTGAGGGTTGATATGATAGTTGTAGCAGCATGCATAGTTAACTTTATAATAAAGAACTATCAAATAAAGCAGATCAGAGTTTCCGCTCATTCACTAAAAGAAGGAATGATTTCTATTATTCAAGAAAAAATTATTTCCCAAAATAGTAAATCAGCTTCCGGAAACTAATCCTAAAATATAGAATAACCTTTTCTTCAATCCATTATTAATTTGTGATTTTTGCTATTTTTGCTTCACAAAAAAAATGGATTAATTGATGTTTACTTATTTGCAACTTAAGGATTTCGCTTTTCAAGTTTTTTTGAAAATGGGATGTCCGGAAATTCAAGCCGAAACTGCTTCAAAAGTACTAGTTTCAGCGGACCTTCGCGGAGTTGATTCCCATGGAGTTGCACGGCTTTCAGGGTATGTTCGTCTCTGGGATGCCAAAAGAATTAATTCAAACCCGAATATCAAAATTGTCCATGAAACTCCAAGTACTGCTGTTATTGATGGTGATGCTGGTCTGGGACTGGTAGTAGGACCTGAAAGTATGAAAACTGCAATGCACAAAGCTCGTGAAGTAGGTACGGGCTGGGTATCTGTTAAAAATTCAAACCACTTTGGTATTGCAGGATATCATGCAATGCTTGCTTTAGATGAAGACATGATTGGGATTAGCATGACAAATGCCAGTCCTCTTGTTGCTCCAACAAGGTCTAATGAAAGGTTATTAGGGACTAATCCAATTGCTGTTGCAATTCCTTCAGGGAAAGAGCCTAATTTTGTTGCAGATTTTGCGACCACCACAGCTGCAAATGGGAAATTAGAAATCCTTGAGAGGAAAGGAGAAAAAGCTCCAGTGGGTTGGATTCAGGATAAAAATGGAAATCCTTCTACCAACCCATCTGAATTAAAAAATGGCGGTGCGCTTCTTCCTTTGGGAAGTGATAGCAAACATGGTAGTCACAAAGGGTATTGTCTTGGTTCCATTGTTGATATTTTTTCAGCTGTTTTATCCGGTGCAAGTTATGGGCCATGGGTGCCTCCATTTGTGAGTTTTCTTCCTGTATCAGACAATATGCCGGGTGAAGGTATTGGGCATTTTTTCGGAGCTATGAGAATTGATGCATTTCAACCAAAGGAATCTTTCAAAAACCACATGGACAATTGGCTAAGACGTTTTAGAGAATCTACTCCTATAAATGGCGAAAGATCAGTTTTGGTCCCTGGTGATCCAGAAAGAATTATCGAAAAAGAGCGCTTGAAAAAAGGATTTAAGTTATTAAAACCGGTTGAAGATGATCTGATTGCTTTGTCAAACAAATTTGATATACAACTCTAAAGCCCAGCTGCAATCCCTACCCTTATTACCCATGGGCTATTATATGGGACACGATAAAGGCCATTCTGATTAAAGCCTTCATATGAGAAATTATACATCGCTGTCACAAAAAAAGAAGCTTTTCCTCCAATAGATTGAGCAAATCCTGCGCCCGCCATGTAGGAATCAAAACCAGATCTGGAGCTGGATCCGTCAAAAGCTAAACCATCGTAATTCAAATACTCGTATTCAGCTTGTAAATAAACCGGGCCAAAAAGGGCATATCTTGCAAACCCGCCTATTCCAAAATCATTTCCTTTGTACTGTTTTGACATTTGATCTTGAGAATCCCAGTAATCAAATGTGGTATACTGATACATTAATCGAAGCCCAACTGATAGTTTATTAGTTGCTCGATAACCAATAATGGGAGATACATTAATATATGTATAACCTCCAAACCCAGCACCTAAACCACCACCATAAAATACTTTATCTAAAAATGCAGGCTTCTGTTCTTCTTGAGCAAATGAACTTGATGTTACAAAAAATACTAAGACTATTATATAGTAACGTGATTTTCTCATCCTTGCAAATGTAAAACGAACTATTAAAGTAAACTATTCTTTGACAATAACGAACAGGTCTTCAGACTCTCTTTTCATAAGGTAATTTTCTCTAGCAAATTTCTCTAGCTCATCTTTGTCTGTTAAAAGCTGGTCTCTTTCCTGATTTACCTCTTCAATTTTCTGTTGGTAGAACTCCCTTTCAGTTTCAAGAGACTTAAGTTGGTGGTTAAGCTTAAACTGCGTATAAAGGTCATTTGAATCTATAAATACCATCCAGAATAAGAATAATATTCCGGCAATAAAATAGAAATTTCTTGAGAACGCTGGGAGTTTTATATTCATGATTGTTATTTACTTTGGTGAAGGTACATAATTGCGTAAAAAGAAAACAACTATCTATGTCGAAATGTTTTCACAGAAAAATCAAACTCGTTTTGAGACATTAGCTCAATGACCAGTAAAATTTATGGTGTTATAGTCTTTGAAATGAGTAGAACGAATGTAAGTGAAATAACCATTAAAATAATTGATTGAGAACTTCTTGCCTTATACCGTCATTTATAGCAAGTGCAAGAATCAATGAAATGAATAATCCAATTAATGCATATAGCATGTCTTTACCAATCATGTTGATGGCTTTTCTGGAAGCTTTTTTTCTTTTATCAGCCTTCCCTTTGGCGATGCTAATTGCCAGTTCTCTTCCTCCAAGCAATCCAATGAATAGCCAAGTCGTGCTCATTGGAAGGGTACTTTCAAATAATTTATAATATAACAGCAACGAATAAACCAAGTCAACTAAAGTAGCAGCTCTGACATCTGTGACATCTGATTTTTCATCTACTATTTGTTGTATTTTATCTCCTCTCATATAAAATAAAACTCCAAGCCCAAGAAAAATGTAGCCCGAGAATGCTACAAATTCCCAAGTTGATAAACTGCGAGGCAGGAATATAGCAATATTTGCAGCGTCTTGCTGTATCCAAACAGACCATAGCATTCCGCTCGTGATCCATTGAAATACCACCCAGAGAGGATGAGGTTTGCCTTTAAGAAACTTAACAACAAATTTTGATATTATAATCCATACAAAAAAAGCGAGAATGAATGCCAGAAAATAGCCGCTTAGGCTTTTGTACAATACGCCAATGATAGCACTTGTTTTGGTGGAGAATGCATTTAGTAATAAAAAGGTAGTTGATACGGGCATTCTCATTCTTGTAAGAATGAGAAGAATGAGTGGGGCAGCAAGCTGCAAAAATGAAAATGAAGTTGGGGCTTCATCAAATCCTTTTGATGTCAATCTTTGATTACTGACATCTCCACCATATGTAGACCAACTATAATATACTGTGGCTAAAAATATCAACCCCATAAAAAGCCACATGAAGTACCATTTCTTGTCTTTATTTGAAGCGATAAAAGTGCCTATCGTTTGAACGCTATCGTTTGCAATAGCGGCATATCCAGCCAATCCAAAGCCAACCCACATGGCAATAATTTTATAAGGATAGACAACGTAGCATAGCATCGTGAGCATAAGAATGAGCACAACAAAAAGTTTTTCTCTATGTACAATGTCAAAAAAACTGTATGTGTTTTTTGCCAATTTTTTTATTCTAAGATTGTCATTAAGAGACGAGGGCATACTGATTAATATTTTATAAGTGTTGGCGGTAAAGTTGCAAAAAAGCTATAAATACTTTGATACTTTCATATTAAGAAATTGTTAAGTGAGATTCTGTAAACGCAAAGAGTACCACTATTAATTATTGATACAAATCAACTTTAGTTTTAATGGTTATTTTTGATCAAAAAATTTTGTATTTGTAGTCGTAATTATAACAAAAAATAAATTTTGTTTGAGTCATTTTATTAAATCAGAATAAATATTAGAAATGCAATTGACCTTAAAAAAGGCAAATAATAATATTTAAGTAATAATTAGGGTAAAAGAATAACCATAAAAATAATTTTAATCAAAAAAACATAAATAAAAGGCTATTAAATTACCCAAAATGAGGATGGTAAACATAAATGTGGCAATTATATTATTAGTAAATTTATAAAATCCAATTACGTAACAAATAAGTCCAATAAACCTACCGCGGAATAATTGGATAAAACTGTAATTATTTAAAATTATCATAATTATAGTATGATAATTTAGTAGATATCTGCAAATACCGTAGATATTGCACTAATATTTACGGCAATTGTATTTATTCTTTACAATTTTTTAAACAATCAATTCCTTTATAGTTTTGTGCTGATGATAATAGATTGAACTTATGATATGTCAACTTAGCAAGTAAATTTTTTGTTTGGTTTAGTCGCTTAACTCAATCAATTAAAAATCAATAATTTATCTGTAGTTATAAACAGATAAAAATTAGAATAAATTACTTAATTATTAAATATTTATCTATGGAAGATTTGATTACAAGTTTAATGTCTGAACCGAATATTTTAGCGGGGACGAAAAGTGTGGGTTTGCTCACGGATGTTTTGCTTTTGGATGCAACAATGGCAGTAGCAGAGGCAGCAGATGCCGCAGCAACTGCTTTGTTCACAGCCAACAATATTTGGATGATGTTGGCTACAGCCCTTGTTTTTATTATGCATCTCGGATTTGCAGGTGTCGAAGCTGGTTTTGGGCAATCAAAAAATACGGTTAATATTCTTTTTAAGAATACAATTACGCCAATTATTGGACTGGTAACTTATTGCTTTGTTGGGTTTAATCTAATGTACCCTGGAGATTTTAATATAATTGATGGGATATTTGGATTTCATGGATTTGGGATAGCGTATGATCCTGTAGCAAGTGGACCTTCTATAGGATACGCAAGTGGTGGTTATACTTACTGGACAGACTTTTTATTTCAGGGGATGTTTGCCGCAACTGCTGCAACAATTGTTTCTGGAGCGATAGCAGAGCGAGTAAAATTATCTGCCTATATGATATTTACACTAATATATGTTGGTGTTGTTTATCCGTTTCTGGGTAGCTGGAAATGGGGCGGAGGCTGGTTAAATGATATGAATTTCTATGATTTTGCCGGTTCTACTTTGGTGCATTCTGTAGGAGGATGGGGTGCTTTGGCTGGAATAATGGTTATTGGGCCAAGACTCGGAAAATATGTTGGAGAGAAAGTAGTGGATAAGCCAGGTTCTTCAGTTCCATTGGCTGTAATAGGTGTTTTTCTTCTTTGGTTAGGATGGTTTGGGTTTAATGGCGGTTCAGTTCTTTCTGCTGATCCTGATTTGGTTTCTTATGTTTTGGTAACAACAAGTTTGGCGGCATGTACCGGTGGGCTATTTGCCTTTTTTGTTTCTTATATGAAATTTAAAAGAATGGATTTAGGCATGGTGCTGAACGGCATACTCGCTGGCTTGGTGGGTATTACCGCTGGAGCTGATACGGTTTCTATTAATTCTGCTCTGATTATTGGCGCAGTTGCCGGCATGTTGGTAGTAATTTCGGCTACTACTTTAGATAAGTTCAAATTGGATGATGTTGTAGGTGCGGTTTCAGTTCACTTGACATGTGGAATATGGGGAACACTTGCTGTGGGTATTTTTTCTACAAACCCAGATCATACGTTCATGAACCAATTAATAGGCATACTAGCCTACGGAGCAGTTGCCTTCCCATTTGCCTTTTTGATATTTTATATCCTGAAAATTACTATTGGGGTAAGGGTTTCTAAAGAACATGAAATTGATGGCTTGGATAGTCATGAACATGGAATTAGAGGATACACTATCGTAGTAGAATAATAATAACATAGGATTGGGCAGGTGTATCTGTCCAATCAAATTAAAGTTTTAAACTAATAATTACAAATAAATTAATAAGCAATGAAAAAATTATCATTACTAATGATCGCATTTATAATTGGGACTTTCCAGTTAAAAGCGCAAGATGAAGAAGAAAAAAAGGGTTTGCAGATTTCAGGGTCTGTAGACACATATTGGAAATATGATTTTTCAGGTTATATAAATGAAGATGGCATATCTAATATCGGTACAAGTTTTGCAGATGAGCAGAATTCTATATCAATCGGAATGATTGATATAGCCTTATCTCAAACAGTTGGGAAAGCCAGTTTTGTAGGCGAGTTTTCTTTTGGCCCAAGAAGTTTTAAATCCATTCCGTTGTTCCAGCCAGATGGGGACAATGATGATATTATGGTTGGGATACAAAATTTATACGTTTCGTATGCGGTTTCTGATGTCATATCTTTAACAGCGGGATATATGGGTACGTTTGTTGGATATGAAGTAATATCTCCAGCTGGAAACTTTAACTATTCAACTTCATATTTATTTACCAATGGTCCTTTCCAGAATGCTGGAATAAAGGCTGACTTTGCTATCTCAGATCGATTTGCTTTCATGGTAGGATTATTTAACGATTGGAATCAATATCAGGATTTTAACGGGATTTCTGACTTTGGTGCTCAAATTTATTTTGCACCTGTCGATGGATGGGATATATATCTCAACTTTATTACTGGGTCTCCCTCAGGAACAGAAATTGACCTGACAACCGGATGGCAGATTACTGATGGTTTTTACTTAGGACTAAATGCAGCTGATTATACTGCTTCAGGAACAGATGCCGGTGGATTTTCCGGGGTAGCTCTTTACCCACAACTTAGCATCTCCGATGCCTTTGATGTTGGTGTTAGATATGAATATTTCAAAACGAAGGAATATAAGAATGGAGATCTAACTACTGTTGCTTCAGAGAACGTAAATGCTATTACGCTGACGGCCAATTTGCATGCCGGTCCGCTAACTATTATTCCGGAATTTAGAATTGATGGAGGAAGCGATGAATTTTTCTATAGTGATGCTTCAGGGAATGATATGACAAAGTCTGCATCGCAGTTCTTGATAGCCGCTGTTTATGCATTTTAAGAATAAAAGAAATTTGTAAATCAAAATATAAAGGCCCTAATCAATTGTATTGATTAGGGCCTTTATGGTAATAATTATGCTCAGAATCACAGTTTTATTAGTTACAAGTATTTTTAATTATTCTCTCTCGCAGCAGAGACAATTTCCTATTAACGATATCGAAAAATACACCTTTACTGATGTAATTGAGGCTTATGGCCTCGACAAGGAAAAGTTGTTGTCCAATGGCGAAAAGTTTATGCATCAAGTTAAAGTGCTAAACTCAAAAAAGAAACATTATAAAATTGAGAAAGAAAATTACGTCATTATAAATAAAGGTAGTTTTTATGTCTACCGAATTGGCTCAGTGAAAAAAGGAATTAGCGGTGCTGTGGAATACGATATAGTTCTTGAAATAAAGGATGGAAAATATCGATACACTATTACCAATTTTAAATACAACGAATATCAAAAAAACAGATATGGAAAATATGAACCCATAAACAAAAAGCTTGTTCCGTTGGAAATGGAGGTATCATCAATAAATAAAAAGGCATGGGAAAATCACCAACAGGTCGTTTATGACAAATCTCTAAAACTTATACAAAATTTATTTAGTGCGATGACTTACTCCGAAGAGAAGATAATAGGAAAAGAAAAAAAAGACGATGATTGGTGAAAATCATCCTATCCAATAATTTTCTCTGAGTTTTATCTCAAATAGTTGAAATCATTAATCACTTCTAATTGAATTTTCATAAAGCACGCTTCTATTCTTTTATAATTAAATACTTACAATAATGAGTATAGTAAAAATGATAGTCATTATTGTAAATAATATCAATGTAGGGCTAATATTGAGTATATAAACTGCATTATTTTGAATTGCTCACAAAAACCCATTCTTTTTTCGTCTTTCTTGCATCAAAACGCAAAATATGTGCTAATTTTAAGCAAATTTTCAATCATAAAATAAATATAAAATTTCATGGCAAATTTTCGTTTCAACGCCGTTCAGGAAGCAGGGAAAAGACAACCGTTTTTTTCAAAACTGCCTTCAAATAAGGTATCAGATTTTTATGGCTCTACATGCTTTGATTTAGCAAAGATGCAAGCGACTTTGGCACCAGATGTGTTTAAAGAAGTAAAAAATTGTATTGACAAAGGAAAGAAAATCAAAGGCGAAGTGGCAAATGCTGTTGCTGCAGCTGTAAAGTCATGGGCAATCGAAAATGGAATTACGCATTATACTCATTGGTTTCAACCATTAACAGGGTCAACAGCCGAAAAACATGATGCTTTTTTTGATAGCATGAGTGGGTTAGAAAAATTTAAAGGTTCTGCCTTGGTACAACAAGAACCTGATGCCTCTTCCTTCCCATCCGGAGGAATTCGTCAGACATTCGAAGCAAGGGGATATACAGCCTGGGACCCAAGTTCTCCAATGTTTAAGTGGGGCACAACTCTTTGCATACCGACAATTTTCGTTTCTTATACAGGAGAATCTCTCGATGTAAAGGCACCTTTACTGAAAGCTTTGGAAGCTGTTGATAATGCAGCAACTAAAGTGTGTAAATATTTTGATAGAAATGTTTCAAAAGTTACCGCTTCTTTGGGTTGCGAGCAGGAATATTTTGTCATAGATAAAGCATTATTTAATGCAAGACCAGATTTAGTAATGTGTGGCAGGACAGTATTTGGCCATGCACCTGCAAGAGGGCAACAATTGGATGATCATTACTTTGGGTCAATTCCAAGCAGAGTTATTGCTTTTATGGAAGATTTTGAAGTTGAATGCCATAAGCTAGGCATCCCGGTAACTACAAGACATAATGAGGTTGCTCCAAGTCAATTTGAGGTAGCACCATTATTTGAAGAAGCTAATGTGGCTACAGATCACAATATGTTGATGATGGATGTAATGAGAAGAGTAGCTGACAGGCACGAATTTGCAGTACTGTTTCATGAAAAACCATTTGCGCAAATCAATGGTACTGGAAAACATAACAACTGGTCATTGGTCACCAATACAGGCGTCAACTTATTTCAACCAAGTAGCAGTGCAAGAGAAAATCTATTATTCCTGACTTTCTTTGTTAATGCAATTGCGGCAGTCCATAAATATGCCGACATCCTCAGGGCGTCAATAGCCTCAGCAGGTAATGATTTCAGATTGGGAGCCAATGAAGCACCACCTGCGATTATTTCTGCATTTATTGGTACGCAACTAAGTGCTGTCCTTGATGAGCTCGAAAGTAATGGAAATATTAAAATCGAGAAAGGGGATAATATGTATATGAAACTCGGAATTGACAAAATTCCGGAAATTATTCTCGATAATACTGATAGAAACAGAACTTCACCTTTTGCATTTACAGGCAATAAATTCGAATTCAGAGCTGTTGGTGGAAACGCAAATGTTGGCTTGCCAATGACCGTGCTAAATACTATTATGGCCAAGCAACTCAATGATTTCAAAGAAGATGTTGATGCAAAAATCGCTGGAGGAAAAGAAAAAAGACTTGCTATCATTGAAGTGCTTAGAAAAAACATTGCAGAATCAAAAGATGTTCGCTTTGAAGGTGATGGTTATTCTGATGATTGGGTAAAAGAAGCAGAGAAAAGAGGTCTTCCAAATGTGAAGGATACTCCAGAGGCACTTGATGCTTTTCTTACTGATAAAAGTAAAGAAGTATTTGGGTGCTACAATGTCTTAACTGAAAGAGAACTTGATGCTCGCAACGAAATTCTTTGGGAAAATTATGTCATGAAAGTGCAGATTGAATCAAGAGTAATAAGTGATTTAGCACTTAACCATATTATTCCTACGGCAGTAAAATATCAAATGAAATTAATTGATGCTGCAAGGGGATTGAAGGAAATTGGGCTTGACAATAAATCAACTTTAAATGTGATCAGCAAAATTACTGAACACATTGATGGTGTTAAAAATGGAGCACTCGATATGATTGATGAACGCAAACGCATTAATGAAATCGAAGAAGCACGAGGGAAAGCCGTTGAGTACTGCCAAAATATCAAGCACAAATACTTTGATCAGATCAGGTATCATGTTGACAAATTAGAACTGTTTGTTGATGATGAAGATTGGCCTTTGGTGAAGTATCGTGAAATGCTTTTTGTGCATTAATAAAGAGCAATAAATTATAATTTTATAAGCGGTGCTTCCATTGAGACACCGCTTTTTTTATTTCGTGTCAAAAAAGTATTTTATTGATAGTTATCTGGATAGCAGACAACTATTGCTCAAATTAGTAGATTCCAGTAAAATAAATATAAAATTCAACTCCGCATTCAGTCGGGGCGAATAAAGTTTTGCTGATTTAATTGAGATCCCCAATAGATGGTTTTTTTATGCCGAATTTCTGCTTGCGTTAATATTGCCAAATAAGGAGCGAGTCACCATTTTTTCATAAACCTTTAATAACTCGTCATTTCCAGGTTCCATTTTTTGAATTTTAAGTAAGGCATATTGTTGAATAGTGATTAGAGGCAATACAATATTTTCACGTATATCAATAGATGCTTTTCCGACAGGATTATTTTCCATGAGTTGACTATATCCTGCAAGTTCGAGAATCAACCTTTTGGTCGTTTTATATTCGTTGTAAATTATATTCCAAAAATCACCAAATTCTTTGTCCTGCGCCATGTATTTAGTCAATTCAAAAAACGACTTTGAAAGCGACATCATGCTATTTTGCATAAGCGCCTGAAAGAAATCGGAGTTTTTATAAAGCCGCTTAAGCTTATCAAATTCTCCACGGTCTTCATAAGCTTTTAATGCAGTACCTACTCCATAAAATCCAGGGACATTTTGCTTTAATTGACTCCATGATCCAACAAAAGGAATGGCACGTAAATCTGAAAAGTCAAACTCTTTTGATTTTGAGCGTTTTGAAGGACGACTTCCAATATTAGTTTTTGCGTAATATTTTAATGTGCTCATCCTCTGCAAGTAAGGTAGAAACATAGGATGATTCTTAAAATCAACATACGCATCATAGCTTATTGTCGCCAGATCATTGATTATCTCAGCGTCACTATTAGATAATACATTGTTGGCTTTGCTGAACAATTCATTAGATATGCCGGAACTTAGCAATTGTTCAATATTATATTGAGACGAGTCAACAGTTCCAAAATTAGAGCTAATTGTTTGCCCTTGTACAGTTAATTGAATTTCTTCATCTTCAATATTGGGCCCCAAAGAGGCATAAAATTGATGTGTTTTTCCTCCACCACGCGCAGGAGGCCCGCCTCTTCCATCGAAGAAAATTACTTTAATCCCATGTTTCCTTGAAATTTCGGTGAGCCTCTCTTTGGCTTTAAATATTGACCAATTGGCCATTAAATAACCGCCATCTTTAGTGCCATCAGAAAAACCAAGCATAATGGTTTGTTTGTTTTTTCTATGTTTTAAGTGTTTTATATAAGCACTGTTTGAATAAATTTGATCCATAATATCTGCAGCATTCGCAAGATCATCGACGGTTTCAAAAAGAGGTATTATATCGACTGTTAGATTATTTTCAAAGCCACATAAATTAAGCATAGCAAATGTTTCCATTACATGCAGCGCAGATTGATTGTTGCTGATTATATATCTATTTGCTCCGCACTCGCCATTCTTTTTTTGAATAGTTTTAATAGCCTGCATTGACCCCAAAGTATTAACAACTAATTCATCCTTGAATATTGATAATTTAACGTCTCCCTTTACCTCGGAAAGAAATTGAATTTGTTCATGCTCCTTCAGACCAAAATAATTTTTCGGGAAAATATCATTACCTGTTTTTAGTAGAGTAGATACTATTTCGGTAAATGCTTTGTGATGTACTCTGCTATCTTGCCTGATATCCAGAGTTGCAAAATGATAACCAAACAAATGAACTTTATTTATTAAATCGTTGATTTCGGTTACATAAAGAGACTGATGTTTAGAGATGAGCGTGTCTTTGATTGTATTTAGTCTATTGAGAAACTCTCCCAAAGGAATCATCGTGTTTGCCTCGGTATTCACACTATTATCAAATAATAATTTTTCTAATTCTGTAATAGTTTGTTCAACTCCAGCAAATGTCAATCTTCTTTTCAAAACTCGAATATCTTTATGATAATTTCTAAGTATTGATTGCTTTAATCGTTTGGCAACATTTATTGTAATTTCTGTGGTAACGAAAGGGTTTCCGTCACGGTCTCCGCCGGGCCAAAACCCTAAATTTATTATTTCGTTGTCAATATGTTCGTTGTCAAAAATATTGCTTTTGATATAATTATAGATATTGGATATTGAGTGGTAAAAAATGTTTTCCAAAAACCATATCAGGCTTACAGCTTCATCAAATGGTGTTGGCTTTTCATGTTTAAAAAATGGTGTTTTACCCAATTGAGCTAATAATTTGTTGATAAGCAATAAATCATTGTTTTGAATAGCTTCTTTTAAATCATTAATAATTCCCAAGACGGCCCCGGGGTAAAACTGTGTAGGATGGGCTGTCAAAACAATTCTAACTTTAAAGTTTTCTAAGTGCTGTTTAAGTGCCTCATTCTTATTTTCCAAAGACGAAGTTTCTTTGCTATTGCGTAAAGTGCCTACACCGTCCATGTTATTAACTAATGGAAAAGCGGCATCTTCAATAGCATCAAACAGCACAACCTGGCGCTCTATGTACTGGATAAAATGAAATAGCAATTTGATTTTATCTGTTTCTGTTGAGCTTTCCTGGTAGGTATTAAAAAATGCTTCTACAATTTCTGTTGGGTTTTTATCATCCTTAAAGCCATTCTTACAGACATCGTGAAATAGTGGTAGTAGTACTCCGGTTTTAGAGATCGTATCAAACGGGAGGGTCATGAAAATGCTGTTGTAAATTTGATATTTCGCCAGTACATTTTCGCTGAACCTGATTAGTTTTGGTTGGTTTACCATA
>CAZDRA010000101.1:0-16136 GCA_964507705.1 uncultured Roseivirgaceae bacterium
AGAGGATTCTTCGTCTATGCGGGGTCTCTTGAAGAAGACCCCGTCCGGACAAAATTTGATTCCACATTATTGGCAGCAGGCTTTTCTATTTTTTTTGATTTAACATATTTGTCAGCAAAGTTGAGAATTGATTCTTTTGAATATTCTTTATTCTCTAAAAAGTTGCTCCTCCACAATTTAATATCTTCTCTTAACTCGGAGAAATTTAGCTTTAAAAATTCTTCTAATTCTCTTCTTTGAATTCGACAACTATAAAGCCTTTTTTCATCTTTCCAATTATTGGATTTTTCATTTTTAGTAGCTGATAACTTTATCGTTATTTTACTTAAATCTTTGAAGTCTCTGAATATTCTTGCACTTCCTTTGATAATCTTTTTAAATGCGCAATATTCTGTATTCGCCCAACCGTCTTTAAATGAAATTATTTTCTTTTCGTAGCTTGATTTTTCTTCATCAAAGTACCCCCAATTTTGTTTACATCTTTTAAAAAATTCAAATTTCGATAATTCAAGATTATTTATTTTTTTATTGAACAAATAATCGAGAGTGATTTTAACTTCTTTGAGATTATTAAATTCAAGGATGTCCAATTTTAGGTTTTTTATTTCTACTCGATTTTTGGCAGCTTTACTATATCCTCTATTTGTAATAATTAACCCAAAATTTGCTTTTACATCTTCAATCATCCCTAAAAATGATTCGACAATTTTCACATCTATATTTGAGGAAAAATATTTGCAGTCAACAATTCCTAAAATTTTATTACCTCCAACTTCGCCCCTTATTGAAATATCAATTTGTCTATCAATTTTACTGAATTTGCCAAAGATTTTATCGTCAAATACAAATTCACAATCTTTATACACTTTACCCAATTCTTCGTGAATTCTTCTTTCGTATTTTCTCCAATCTTGCGATTCTATTGACATTGATTTTTTGTTTCTTTTTTCAGCTTGCTGCCAATGATATATCTAAATTATAGTGCCCATTGATATTTGGGTATTGAATTTAGATAATGTTGTGTGCCGTTCGGCGTACAACCCTTGCAAATTACAAAATATTAATATTGGTTTTAGGTGGTGGACATAACTTTATACGCATGTGTAGAAGGTGATTTCACACTGCCTGATCCATTCCAGGTTTTTTTTAACCGAGATATGTTGACATTCTCATCAAAATCGGCTCCCTATCGCAGGTTCGGAGAACCTGCGATAGGGATATCCCCGAAGTTCACGCAGGGTCCAAAAGAGACCCCGCTAAAACGTCAACTTCACATGCTGCTATGAAAATAACCTACTGATGAATCAATCAAATTCCAATTGCATTGGTCGGCGTCTCTTGAAGAAGACCCCGACCAGACAAAAACCTTTAAGGTTTTGGATGGCGATGAATAGAAAACCTTGAAGGATTGGAATATCAAAATTAAAAAAAAGCCTGCGGCAATTCAAGGTCGCAGGCATGGTAAATTAAGGGTTATTAATTTTACCACAATGGCCATCAGTCGGCGATTTCAACAGCGGCGTAGATTTCGAAAATGCGGACATTAAAATAATATTAGATTTAGAAGGCATAAAATCAGCTGTAGATCTAAATCAAAAAACATTCCCGTCTGCATCTCCAACGCACCGATTGGATTATATTTTTTATAATGAAGGTTTTATTGAATTGGTTAGTGCAAAAAATCTGACCTCCGTGGGCGAAGCTTCAGATCATTTGCCGGTGATGATGAAGTTTACTTGAAATAGTTCATGGCTTTGCTACGATTATATGTCATCCTGAAATAAACCTGCCTGTGGCAGACAGGTTCAGGATGACCATTAATTATACTAATTGCGTTTGGAAATTATCCTGTTATTTTTCGCATCAAATATTCTAATGGTCCTTGACGGAACCTTTTTCGCCACAGTTGAGATAAAATGATGATCAATACACAATACATACTGGCATAGACAAATGTAAATTCAATTGAAAAAGCACGTTCTAACTTTCCGAAATATACTTCAATAGCAAGCATACCTATTATTACATGAAAAAAGTAATTGCTAAGCGCAAGTTGCCCCGTATTTATTATTTGCTTTATAACTAAATAATTTTGAAATCTATAGGTAATATATATCGAAATAGAAATAATGAAAACAGCCAGGCTTGAAGCCGTAACCATATAGAAAAACAGGGGAGGCATAGGACTTGTGCCTAAAGTATATTCAAAATCTATTGCTTCTGATTGTGATAGTTTGCTAAGTACACTAACTAAAATCATGGAAAGACCTTTAAAAGCGATAAATATTGATAGAGATATTACTGCAACACGTTTTCTTATTGCGGCATTCGTAAAATTTATTCTCCCAACCCAAATGCCGGTTAATAAGAAAGCAAACCATGGAATTACTGGATGAAACCCATTTAGAAAAAGGTTTCTATAAAAACCATTAAGTGTATAAAAATCAGTGTATTCTAAGCTTGCCCAATCCCAGCCTGTTTCATAATCATAGAAGATCATTAAAAAAGTATATCCAATTACTAAAAACAAACTTATTGCTTGTAGCCATCTTTGAGACAAAGACAAAAACAGTATTCCGAGTGATATAAACAATCCGTAATAGTGCAAAATATCTGCAGGCCAAATAGGATAATAGCTTAAGCCGATTACAAGCAGGAATGCAGCTCTTTTGAGTAGGTTTGTTTTTACTTTTCTGATTTTGGAAACATCATTTTTGCGTTGGGCACTTTGATACATTAAAGTCATACCAACACCAGCAAGTACCACAAAAAGTGCAGCAGCTTTACCGGACAATAATTCGACCAACTGAAACAAAAAAGCATCTGTTTCTGATACCATCACTGTCTTAAAATTAACGAATATCATTCCAACAATGGCAAGGCCTCTTGCAAAGTCGTACCCTAAGATCCGTGGTGTTTTTTCTTTCATCTTTTCTTGGTTGTGAAATGAATGTCTAAACCGTCTAATTCTTCAAGGTCAATACTCAAAACCATTTTCTCTTCTTCTAATTCACTGACAATAAATTTTATGCCTTCTCCTTTTTCGTCATACATCAAAAAATAGTTTTCATCAGCATGCATTGTCCATTTACCGGATGTCAAAATACCCTCATCTATGCTTGAGTAGGTCATGTCACTTTTTAGCATGATATAGTCATTTTGCTCATTTTCTTCGGGTTCATAGTCCACCCACATGACCACATATTTTTCGAGATCCCACTTTTTGCAGAGTGATTCTTTTGTTAAATCTTGCGAAAAACCAGTTACCCCAATATAAGTGATGAGGATGGTTGATGAAATTATTTTTTTCACGATGTTATATTTTTATAAAGTTGTTATTGGTGTTAAAAATTGATACCTACTTCTATTTCAAATCCTGTGTTAGAATTATAAACTTTGGAGGTTTGAAAAGTTTGAAGGAAGTATGCACCCATTACAATCCCATAATTTTTCCATGGCATTATTCGTACTCCTTCCTTTGCATGTATTCCGATTAAAAAATTTGTTAATTTATTATTATTTAAGCCTCGTATAACCTCAACTCCCACTGGAACTTCGGCTCCGATACCTACATATACTCCAGGGAAAAGCTTTAGAAATCCATCAATTCCTCCACTAAAAGAGTAGGTATTTATGGATTTGATTTTTCTATTGTTTAAAATTTCAGGCTTCACCCGATATTGGTCAAAGGTGAAAACAACAGGGATAATAAAATCGTCCTGGCGATCTACAAATCCTGTATAGCTTATTTTCCAGCCTTCGATATTACTGCTATAGATCTTTTTGAATAGGAGTATATTGTACCATTTGACTAACTCGATGTCCATATAAACAGCATTTTCAAAAAATGAGTTTGTGTCAATTTCTTGAATTTGCGTGTGATAAATAAAACTGCGCATACAATATTCTAAACTGGCACGAATTCTCTTTTCGTGTGTTTTTAGTATCTCCTTATTAGAAAAATCACTAAAAATCTGATCTTCATTGTATTGAATAGTATATAGTTCCTTTAGCACTGTTCCGTTATGCTCAAAAAAAGTTAAATCAATATGTACCCTCACTGTAATATCAGAAAGGTTAGTTTGTGTTTTTTGCACGTTGAGTTCATTTATTTTTATAATTATCGGGCTTAAGCCTGGGAGCTTTGGGAAACACACATCCATAAACTCTTGAATTGCCATAGTCGGATCAGGAGCTAAATGCAACTGGCTGCCATCAATAGTCCCCAGAGATTTCTGAGTGCGGTTGTCAATTACTTTTTGTACATAAAATGTGGATGAATCATAAAAAAAAGCTATTGGTTTAAGTACGATTTTATCTTGTGATAAAGCACTTAGAGAAACCAGAAACCCACAACAAAAATTGAAAATAACCTTCATAATGCTACTATTTTTGTGACTTGCACCTTACTTCAATATCTCTAATCTCCTCAATGTCGTATTTCAAAATCAAGACCTCGGAAGACACAAAGCTGATATATGCTTTGTAGGTTTCTCCAGTGTCATTTTTAAGCATGATATAACCTCCATTTAGGTTTACTATCCACGTGCCTTGCTCGGTTCCTCCTTCGGAGAGGGTTTTGAAATGCCCTTCTGCATCTAAAAGGATAAAATCATTTTTCTCATTTTCCTCAGGGCCGTATGTTATAGAATCAATGATGTACTTTTCGAGCATCCACTTTTTGCAGAGTATTTCTTTACTCAAGTTTTGTGAAAACCCATTGGCCGAAAGAATGGCGAAGAATGTTGTGGTTAATATTATTTTTTTCATGACTATTATTTTTTTATTGGAATGGTGTACAATACTGGCACGATATCAAGGATAAGTACAGTGGCAACGATCAAACCAAATATGAGGGGCACAGCTAAGAAAACAAACATTTCATTTCCTGACAGAGATAATGGATTGAGTGCCATTACGGTAGTGGATGTAGTAACTATAATTGGAATAAAGCGTTGATTTATGGATTCTTTGCTTACCTCGGAAATGCTCATTCCTTGCTCTTTGGCTCTAATAAACGTAATTAGCAATATGGCATCGTTTACAACAATGCCTATCAAACTGGCTATGCCCAATGTTGCAGTAAAAGAAATCTGACTATTGTTATCAGAGATTTTCAGTTGTAAATTATGTTCATTAACCCTATCAACAATTGTTTCTAAGGTGCATGGATTTACTATGTTCTGAGAAAATAAAAGCTGTGAGATGAGGCCCGTATCAACTATTGTTAAACTTTTGATCGGAGCTTTTTGAATACTAACTATTGCTATTTGCATGCATTATTTTATTTGAACAATGCAAAGTTGCAGATGAGCGATGTTTAAAAAAATTAAAAGGGAGGAGGCTCCGAATAGAGGGGCAAGAAAATGGAGATTGGGGTATAAAGTAGTTTATCCCACTGCATGTGGTGAAAAACTATTTATACCACTTATTGATAATCAGCCTGTTATGGCTATGGTAAGAATTTTCTAAATTCAGATATGTAAGACTTAGAAACGGGGATTGTTAGTTTCGAAACGTGATTTAATTTTAAGTCGAAGCCTGTCAATGTTTTTTTTGCATATGCTACATTCTCAGTATTAACAATATATGAACGATGGCAACGCATAATTGAGGAATTAACAAAAATGGGCTCTAATTTTTTGATAGAGTTCCTTAGTAATGTTTTGGTCACAAGACCTTCTTTCATAAAATTCACTTCCACGTAATTATCAGCAGATTGAATGAACAGCAAATCTTCGGTTATAAGCAACAGCTTTATGCTGTCGTTTTCATCTTTTATGGTGATGTTTTGTATCAACTTATCCTTTGGGGTGTTGGTAAGATTGTCATGTTCTAATCTCTTTATGACATCTTTATTATAGACATAATTTATATATAAAAAATATGGAAGAAACATGATGACGATAAATGCTACAAAGTTTTTATACCAAATAGACAGCAAGCTGTCTGTAAAATCTTCAGTAGCGATCTCAAAAACAAACCAAATTGAGGCTACTAAAGCAGCTTCAAGTAGAAACCAGAAAAATATAGAAATGATGGTGAATTTATTTTTGTTGAGTAAGGCCCTCACCACAAATTGTGATAAAAGCAATACGACAAATGCCAATGTCATGGCGATCAGTAATTCATAAAAAACAGCCTCCTTGCTTATGCTATCGTCATAGTATAAGCCGAATGGTTCAAAGAAATTCAGAAATATAAAAGCCGAAAAAACCGTAAAAAAGACAAGATAGAATTTCCTGTTTGTGGAATTTATATCAATATCACTTTGAAGGTATTTTTTAATTCGTTTCAAATCTGGCGTTGTTGTAAAGTACTTTGTGCGCCAAAGATATTATTCTTTTTTGATGGAGCTAAATTTTGGGTATTGGTTTGGGCTTTATAAAAGCCGCATTAATTATGGAAAATAAAAGAGCTGCCCAATAGGCAGCTCTTTTTAATTTCAATTTAAGGATTGGAGCTATACTAAATATTTTTGGCTAACCAATCTCCAACCTCAGATGTTTTGTAAGCCTTCTCTTCAGCAATATCTTCAGTAACAATACCAGCATCCATAGACTTGTCAACAGCAAGGCGAATAGCCTGGGCTTCGTCTGTCAGACTCAATGCATCAAGTAGCATGGCGGCAGAAAGAACGGTGGCTATGGGGTTTGCGATATCTTTTCCAGTTGCTTGTGGATATGATCCGTGAATAGGCTCAAATACCGACGTATGTGTACCAATCGAGGCTGAAGGCAGCAATCCAAGTGATCCAGTGATTACACTTGCTTCATCAGACAGAATGTCTCCAAACATATTTTCTGTAACCATGACATCAAATTTCTTTGGCCATTGGATGAGTTGCATGGCTGCATTATCGACAAACATGAAGTCAACTTCTATTTCTGGATAGTCGGGAATCATTTCCTGAACAGTCTCTCTCCATAATCTTGATGTGGCCAGTACATTTGCTTTATCGACTACAGTCAACCTTTTATCTCTTTTGGCAGCGTATTCAAAACCCAATTTGGTAATGCGCCTAACTTCATCTTTGGTGTAGGTACAGGTATCAAAAGCTTTGTTTTGATCTTCTGACCGACCTCTTGGCTCGCCAAAATATATACCGCCTGTCAATTCGCGCACAACAACAAGATCTGCTCCTTCGACCAAATCTTGTCTTAAAGGTGACTTGTGCAATAGCGACTTGAAAGTTGTTACCGGACGAATATTGGCATATAAACCAAGTTTTTTTCTCATAGCCAGTAGCCCCTGTTCAGGTCTTACTTTTGCCTTTGGATCGTTATCGTATTTTGGATCACCAATCGCACCGAAAAGCACTGCGTCTGCATTCATGCAAATATCAAATGTCTCTTCTGGAAATGGATCTCCCACAGCATCAATGGCACATGCGCCAACTAATGCCTCTTCAAAATCGAAAGTATGATTGTACTTGATACCAACTGCTTTCATTACTTTTATTGCCTGATCAATTATCTCAGGTCCTATACCATCGCCGGCTAAAACTGCAATTTTAAAATTCATTTATTATATTTTTAATATTCCCTAATTTGTAGTCACTCAAATTGTTTTGAATTAACCTTATTGTTTCGATTTTAAATCTTATTAAGCTCTAAAATCAATTTTTGTTGTCCTCAAATGATTCAATAATATTAAGCATTCTCATTGTGCCCTTTATTGCTGCAACAGTTTGATCTGAATCCAAACCACGCGTTTTGAAGGTTTTATTTTTAAAATCCCAGGTAATGCCACAATTTACCAGGGCATCAGTTTTTCCGCCTGGAGGAATGGTGACTGTATAATCGACAAGCACTGGCCGAGGCTTTTCTAATTTATCGTAAATACTCCATAAGGCGCTCATAAATGCATTGTACTGACCATCTCCTGAGGCTGTTTCTTCATAAATCTCTCCATTGATTTCAATACGTAAAGTTGCCATAGATTTCAATCCTTCAGCAACGGAGAGGGAGAAATTAATAATTTTTATTTTCTCGACTATTTTTTCACTTTTCAACACGTCAGAAATGATGTAAGGCAAATCTTCTTTGGTGACAGTTTCTTTTCTGTCTCCAAGTTTGATCACTCTTTCGGTAATCTTTTTCATTTCATCCTTGCTCAACTCAATCCCCAGATCTTCAAGGTTTTTCATTATACTGGCCTTACCAGACATTTTGCCAAGAGCGTATTCCCTTTTTCTGCCAAATCTTTCCGGTAGTAAATCATTGAAATACAAATTGTCTTTGTTGTCCCCATCTGCATGAATACCACTTGTTTGCGTAAATACATTTTCTCCAATCAGCGGTTTGTTTGCAGGAATTCTGATGCCCGAAAACGACTCAATAATTTTACTGACTTTATAAAGTTGCTTTTCATTTACAGACATCTCATACCCAAAATGATCTTTAACAATGCCAATGACACTTGACAAAGGCACGTTTCCTGCTCTTTCTCCAAGACCGTTAAGTGTAGTATGAATACCGCTGATCCCAGCCCTTATTGCCGAAAAAGTATTGGCAGTAGCCAGATCGTAGTCGTTGTGTGCGTGAAAGTCAAATGCTAAATTTGGATATCGTTGCTTCATATCCAGACAAAACTTATAGGTTTCCTCATGATTGAGAATACCTAAAGTATCGGGAAGCATGTATCTCACAATGCTTGTGTCTTGAAGGTAATCAAGCATCTGATATAAATACTCCGGTGAGTTTCTCATGCCATTTGACCAATCTTCAAAATATATATTGGCCTTGATTCCCATATTGTCAGCAGTTTTTAAAACGTCTCTAATATCGAAAAAATGCTCTTCTGGAGTTTTTCTCAACTGTAACTCGCAATGCTTGAGAGATCCTTTAGTCAAAAGGTTGATCACCTTACCGCCTGCTTCGTCGATCCATCTCAGAGATTTTTCTCCATCGACAAACCCCAGTACTTCTACCTGATTTATGAAACCATTGTCTTTGGCCCAGCCAAATATATTTTTTGCGCCTTTAAACTCTCCCTCAGAAACACGGGCCGAAGCGACTTCAATCCGGTCAATATTCAGGTCTTCCAAAAATAGTTTAGCGATACTGAGTTTTTCTGTTTCTGTAAAGGACACTCCCGATGTTTGTTCTCCATCGCGAAGTGTAGTGTCCATTATGTTAATTTTCATATTGGAATATTTGTGAGTTTAATCTCTGTTCAGTTCAAATTGGGTGATCTTATCTTTTAAACTCAATAGATGATCAATATCATCATGACCATTGAGCAGGCAATCCTTTTTATAAGAATTGATATCGAAATTCTGGACTTCCCCAGTAGATAAGAGTGTAATTTGCTGTTGAATGAGATCAATTTTTAATTTGGTATCCGGATTATTTTCTATTGCATCAAATATTTTAGCTAAAAAATCATCTGATATCTGTACTGGCAACAAGCCATTATTAAGCGTATTGTTTTTAAAAATATCAGCAAAAAAGCTTGATACTACAACCTTAAATCCATAGTCATGAATTGCCCAGGCAGCATGTTCTCTACTGGATCCACTACCAAAGTTTTTACCTGCGACTAAAATTTCTCCTGAATACAAGCCCTGATTAAGAACAAATTCTTTGATGGGTTGATCATTCTTATCATATCTCCAGTCTCTAAAAAGATTTTCACCAAATCCGTCCCTTGTCGTTGCCTTAAGGAATCTGGCTGGTATTATTTGATCTGTATCTACATTTTCTATGGGTAAAGGTACCGCAGAAGATACTATTGTTTCAAATTTATTTATTGCCATAATAATATTCTGTTTTAAACTTATAATAGTGTTCGTGGGTCAACAATTTTACCCGTTATTGCAACCGCAGCGGCTGTCAAAGGACTTGCCAACATTGTCCTGGATCCAGGGCCCTGGCGACCTTCAAAATTCCTGTTCGATGTAGCGACAGCCAGCATTCCAGATGGGATTTTATCATCATTCATTGCCAAACAAGCAGAACATCCCGGTTGTCGCAATTTGAATCCTGCTTCCTCAAGAATTTTTGTAACGCCTTCTTGATTGGCTTGTTGCTCAACTTGCTTCGATCCCGGTACAATCCAGGCGGTGACATTGTCCGCTTTTTTACGTCCTTTTACAAAAGCAGCAACCTCCCTTAAATCTTCGATACGACCATTTGTGCAACTGCCAACAAATACATAATCAATGTCTTTTCCAACAATTTCTTCACCGGCACTAAACCCCATATAATCAAGGGCTTTATTAAAAGTGATAAGATTACTTTTCTCGATGTCCTTTTCTTTCGGAATACTGCCGCTAACCTTTGTGCCCATACCCGGGTTTGTTCCGTAAGTTATCATCGGTTCTATATCAGCTGCATCGTAAGTTATTTCTTTGTCAAATACAGCGTCATCATCAGAATTTAACAATTTCCATTTCGCTACTGCATTATCAAAGTCCTGGCCTTCGGGAGCAAATTCTTTTCCTTTAATATATTCAAATGTTGTATCATCCGGAGCAATGAGTCCTCCTCTTGCGCCACTTTCGATACTCATATTACAAATTGTCATCCTGCCTTCCATAGAAAGATTTCTTATGGCAGACCCGGCAAACTCTATGAAATATCCAGTACCTCCGCTGGCCGTAATTTTTGAAATTATATATAGTATAATATCCTTGGCTGTAACACCTTTTGACAATTCACCTTCAATATTTATGCGCATTTTCTTTGGCTTTGGCTGAAGGACACATTGCGTGGCTAAAACCATTTCTACCTCACTGGTGCCTATGCCGAATGCGACACTTCCAAAAGCTCCATGAGTTGATGTGTGACTATCTCCACAAACCATGGTCATGCCGGGTTGGGTGATACCTAATTCAGGCCCTATCACATGGACAATTCCTTGAAAAGGATGATTTAATCCATAAAGTGTAATGTTATGATTTTTGCAGTTTTCGGTGAGCTTATCAACCTGAAACCTGGAAAGAAGATCTTTAATAGGAAGATGCTGATCGACAGTTGGAATATTATGATCAGGAGTTGCAACGGTATTTTGTGGCCTGAATACCTGAATACCCCGGCTTTCAATTCCCGCAAAAGCTTGTGGACTTGTTACCTCATGAACGAGGTGTTTGTCGATATAAAGAACACTGGGGCCACCGCTGATTTCATCAACTACATGTGCATCCCATGTTTTGTCAAATAATGTTTTACCTGCCAATTTTTTAAAATTTTAAATCGTGAAAAAGACTATTTTAATTTTGAAAACTACCAAATAATAATACCAGGCATAAGTTGCCTTAGGAGGGTAAATGCTTTGATAGAAAGCATTTTTAGCGGTATGATCGATATTTGATATTTCATTTTGCCGTATTCCATTTGGCAACACCTCTTTGAGATTATTACAAGGCTGCAAAGGTAATAAACTTTTTATTAAATAATGCAATAAATAGTTGAGGTTGATAATATAATTAGACAGCTAATTTGACCCCATAAAACATTTTTTTTGTTCTAAACTGAGGATATTAAAAAACGCTTTATCAATAGCTTTTTATTTCTGATAATGATTCAATGCCGTTTAGTTAAGCCAGCACATCATTGCGAAAATTAACATCTTTCCAAAATGCACTATTTGTCAATGCCGTAAAAAAATACCAGTTAATTCTCAGACCTGCTTTCAGTAGGCAGGTTTATTCTGCCCGCCTGCCGGACAAGGCAGGGGATCTGCCTGCCATAAAAAATGATTTTTCAAATTGCTGACAGACCCCGGAACAAGTCCGGGGACTATCATGGTATTTTTTTACGTCATTGGCAGGCACAACCTGTCCCGTTTTTCTGGGATAGCGGTCTCTCATTTTAGGCATATCGAGTTTATATAAGCAGACTGCCACGTTACACCAGCCTACCTGCTTGAAGAAGTCAGGAGAGCTCAACAAGTGTGAGGTTTATGCCTTTGCGGGGTACTTTCTTTTGGAGACCCCGCAGCTTACGCTGGGTCCAAAAGAGACCCCGCGAGGACGTTTGTTACGGTTTACGTCATTGGCAGGTTCGCAGTGACGAAAAGCTTAACTAACCGACATTGAATAATGATGATTGTTATGAAATTTAATTTTATCTTTTTTTTAAAAATGGTTTAATGTTGGATTGCCATATATTTGCAAAATTTTGAGACTCCTCTAACAATTAATATGGAAATATTACAAAATGAATATGTTGCTTTTTTTGCCATAGTAGCGCTTGGGATTTTGTTAGGAAAAATATCTATCGGGGGTATTTCATTGGATATTTCGGCTATTATTTTTGTGGCTTTATTATTTGGCCATTATGGAGTAGAGATGCCTGATATATTGCAAAAAATCGGATTAATATTTTTTATCTATTCTGTTGGCATTCAGGCAGGTCCGGTCTTTTTTGAGTCTTTCAAAAAGGATGGCTTAAGGCTGATTCTTGTTGCAGCACTGGCAGTTATTTCAGGTGCAGTTACCGCAAGCCTACTGGCATATTTTATGAATATTGATTTTAAGTTGGCAGTTGGCCTTTTTGCAGGGGCTATGACAAGTACACCTGGTCTTGCAGCGGCGATTGAAAGCACTAATTCTACATTGGCCTCCATTGGATATGGAATTGCCTACCCTTTTGGGGTTTTGGCAGTGATTTTATTTGTTAAAATATCACCTAAACTTTTTGGTGTTTCTGTAAAAGAAGAGGAGATAAATTACGAAGAAGAAGCTAAGGCTGAATTTCCTCAGTTAATAAATAAAAATTTTGAGGTTGAAAATAAGAACATCTTTGGCAAGACATTGGGAGAGCTGAAATTGAGGACGATGACGCATACAAATATATCAAGGTTATTGCATAATGGAAATGCCTTTACGCCCAGTGCCTCGTCGGTGCTAAATGAAGGAGATATATTGAAAGCTGTTGGGACAGAGAACGATCTTAAAAAAGTGAGCATGCTTATCGGAAAGGAAACACAAGAATTAATTCCTTTAAGTAAAAGCTATGTGATACAGCCCATTTTAGTTACCAATGACAATGTAGTCAATAAATCACTTTTAGAACTTGGACTATTCGAACAATATGAAGCCACAGCAACTTCGATCAGAAGATCAGGAATTGATATTAGCCCCAGCGCAAATACTAAGTTGATGTTTGGAGATAAAGTAAAAATTGCTTGTAATGAACAGAATTTACTAAATGTAAAAAAGCTATTTGGCGACAACACAAAACGCCTTAGAGATTTGGATTTTCTTCCGGTTTCATTGGGCATTTTGATAGGTGTGCTAATCGGGAAATTGGAAATACCTCTTTTTGGGATAGATTTTAGCCTTGGGTTGACAGGCGGCGTTTTAATGGCTGCAATAATCCTTAGTCGAATTGGTAAAACCGGACATATATTATGGAATGTATCCGGTTCCTCCAATCAGTTATTGCGAAAATTGGGGTTGATTTTTTTCTTAGTGTCAGTGGGAACCGATGCCGGAGGAAATTTAGTGGATACCATACAGAACGGAGGATTAACATTTTTTGCAGCAGGAGCAGTAATTACCATTTTGCCTATGCTTATAACTATGATTGTAGGACGCTATTTTTTGAAGATAAATTTTTTAACTCTTATTGGAGCATTGACAGGTTCGATGACTTCTACTCCGGCATTAAGTGCGGTAGATCCACTGACTGACTCCAATGGACCTAAAATTGCCTATGCGACAGTATATCCGTTTGCATTGGTGCTGATTATTATTTGCACACAGATAATGAGTTTGTTTTGATTTTAGAGCTTTATTTTCTTAGACTTTCTGTACATGCTATAATTATTTAGAATAGATTTTACATAATTAACTGGCTCTTTTCCACGACAATATCCATACTTTACAACAGGATCTTTATAATATTTTGGGATGGATTTGTTCAATAGCATTTGTGCCACATTATCATCCCATTTATTGGGGTTTACCCCATATTTTTTTGCCAGACGAATTGCATCCTGAACATGCCCCAAACCAACATTGTATGACCCTAAAGTAAATTTTAAGATTTCGGTTTCATCGCTAAGTTCACTTTCCCAATATTTTTGGAGCATTGTCAAATGTTGAGTTCCTGCAGCAATATTTTTTTCGGGATTCACAAGCTCAGCACCTTTTATACCATAGCTTTTGGCAGTAGGTGGCATAAGTTGCATTAACCCGGTAGCACCACGCCAGGATTTAGTCTTGTGATCAAAATTAGATTCCTGAAATATTAATGCCGCCAGTAGTCTCCAATCCCAGCCAAGTTCCATAGCATACTTTTTTATTAGTTCATCATAAATGGATATATTCCCTTCTTTGATGAAACTAAACTCTTTATTAATGATATGTCGTTTTCGCTTAGACATTTCAAAGTATTTATTGTGGATCATATTAAACTCAAGAGACCCTAACCGCTTGTCTATCCACGAATTTAATGTTGAGAGCAATTTTGTGGACTCTTTATTAACTGCCCATGCAATTGGCTGACTGAGACTCATTGGGGTTTTAATATCAATTTCGTTATAATAAGCATTGAAAATAATAGCTTTGTTTTCGTCACAAATAGTATAATTGATTTCCTTGTTTGAGACCATTTCTATCAGGTGCTCTGTCACAAAATCTCCAGGCGAATAAGAAATTTTAAGATTAACGCCTGTTTCGTTAATCAAATTTTCCAGCATAAGTTCGTATGATGAGTTTTTTCTGACAACTATTTTTTTGTCACCAAGATCTAACCTGTCTCTAATCAGGCTTTTTTCTATATCATCTCGTTTCATTTTTCTTCTGTTTTCAGGGAGCCTCTGCACAAGAATTTGTCTTGTGCGAAAAAGCGGCTGAGAAAATGCTACGATTTCCATTCTCTTTTTAGAAATTGTGAGGTTAGCAGCCACCAGATCTCCAACGCCGGTTGTAAGAGAATCAAGGATATTGTCAAGTGCATCAATTATTTTTATTTCTAAATCCATATCATTTTCCTTAGCGAAAAGCGCAAGCATTTCATACTCATATCCCATAGGCCGACCCTTATAAATAAAATAGCTTGTCATGCTATTATCCATCAATACGGTCAAAATTCCTTCTTTTTTAGTGTAAGTTGGGATTTCTATTTTTGGTGATTCGATTAAGACATCTACTTTTTCAATTGGCTTTTTTTGATGACAAGACTGGAAAATTGTTATGCAGAAAATGAGGGAGAAGAAAAACAGATAGCGAAAATTCATATTTAAGTTTTACGCCAAAATAGGTATTATTTAGTTTTTGTGCCATTTGATGGTAATTTATTTCATTGCAACTGATTGTAGGAATATTTAAAGAATGGCTTTAGATGTCTAAAGGTAGTTTTGGGATGAATTTTACTTTTATAATTGGTACAGATAAGACCACATTGAGCTAGTTAACAAAAGAAGCAGAAGATACATTGGAAAAATGGATGACTACATAGTAATCTGCAATGTTTATTGTGTTTGCAAGTACAATTCGATAAAACTAAATAACCCAATATAACAGCCTTATTCGGCTTATTTTGAGTTTTTACTTTTTAGCAATCAATCATCAAACAACTATATGTCACAAAATTACATGCTTTCAAAAAGGAACCGATTGTTAAATATAATAGGCACAAAAAACGATAGAAAAATTAAGGATTAGTCATTATTTCTTAATGATTAACACACTGTCCTTTCATGGTAATAGGTTGACACGAATTTAACTACAAAATAAATGTAATTAAATTTATGGATCATGAAAATGAACAGAAAACGAAGTCGAATTTTCAGCGAGGCGTTCAAGCGCGAGAAGGTAAAGTTGCTTGATGAAGGTAAACTGAAAGTTTCAGATATCAGTAAAATTTACAATGTGAGCAGCGTATCGGTTTATTCTTGGCTCAAGAAATTTTCATCTACTTCAAAGGATGAAAGAGTTGTTGTCGAGAAGATATCTGAGGCCAGAAAAACCATGGAGCTATTCAATCAGGTTAGGGATCTTGAACAGGCTCTGGGCAGGAAACAGATGGAGTTAGACTACTTCAAAAAAGTGGTAGAGCTGGCAAGTGAAGAGAAAGGGGAAGATTTAGAAAAAAAGTACAAACCCAAGCAATGAAAGATCTTTCTGCTTCAGGATATACAGTAAAAGATTTGTGTGCTTTGATAAGCATTAGCCGACAAGG
>CAZDRA010000102.1:0-15979 GCA_964507705.1 uncultured Roseivirgaceae bacterium
TCAATGGTGTGGTAGTGAGAGATATTGAAAAAGACCAGGAATATAAATTGAAAGCTAAGGCTGTGATCAATGCTACCGGAGTTTGGGCAGATCGCATCATGCAAATGGATAATCCGGATGCAAAAGACATGATTCGGCCAAGCCAGGGTGTGCATTTGGTATTGGATAAATCTTTCTTGCAAAGTCAGCACGCTATCATGATTCCTTCTACAAGCGATGGCAGGGTGTTATTTGCAGTTCCCTGGCACAACCGAGTTATTGTTGGCACCACTGATACATTGGTGCATCATGCCACGCTGGAGCCCAGGGCACTTGAAGAGGAAATAGATTTTATATTAAGCACAGCATCAATTTATCTTTCGAAAGTACCAACACGAAAAGATGTCAAAAGTATTTTTGCAGGTTTGAGACCACTGGCAGCCTCAGACGGAGACGATTCGTCAACTAAAGAAATATCGAGACATCATAAGGTGCTGATATCATTGTCGGGATTGGTTACAGTGACTGGTGGGAAATGGACTACATATAGAAAAATGGGGGAAGACGCAGTTGACAAAGCTATGATGTTGGCCGGCCTGCCAGAAAAAAAATCCATCACAGAAAACCTGATGGTACACTCATACAGCAAGAATGTGTCACTTGATAACCCAAACTCAGTTTACGGAAGCGATATGGAAACCATGGAAGCTATTGCCGATGAAGACGAAAAATATGCAGGACTTTTGAGTGATGAACTGCAAATAAGCAAAGCTCAATTGATTTGGGCGGTAAGAGAAGAAATGGCCAGAACAGTAGAGGATTTTTTGGCACGAAGAACACGTGCGCTATTTTTAGATGCCAGGGAAAGTATTGCCATGTGTGAGTCCACTGCTTCGTTGATGGCAGACGAACTGGGCTTTGATGATAGTTGGGTCAAAACCCAGGTATTGGAATTTACTGCATTGGCCAAGGGCTATTATCTGGATTAGATGCTATCCGAACTCCGCACAATGTAACATTGTTATCGGTAAACCCAGGAAGCGGACTTTGCTAAAACTCCATTTACCATAAGTGTTTTTCATGTGCTTTCAAGTAGTAGTATTTTATGTGATATAATGTATTTATTGTTGATTGATAACTATTTAGATGATGTATATTATAATAACCTTTATATGATAGGATATATATAATTAACTATCAATTATATATACTACTTTAATTGATATAAAACTTCTAATATATTTGCTACTTAAAGGCTGTATTATGAAAACTGTATCACTTTCTTGAATATCGTCTAAAATGTGTTTGCGATCAAGGACCATGGCATGAGCTTAGTACAGCCATTTTACTATAAATGTTATGATAAAGCTAATGACCAGCACGGCAATTATATTGAGCCAGAAACCAGCTTTGATCATTTGTTTCATCGTAATGTGGCCACTGGAAAAAACAATAGCATTTGGTGGGGTAGCAATTGGTAGCATAAAGGCACAGCTTGCTGCCAGCGTAACAGGAATCACAAATAGCAGTGGCTCATTGAACATGCCCAAGCCTATGCCGGCTACCACCGGAATGGAAATCGTGGTAAGGGCAACATTGCTCATCAATTCAGTAGCAAAAAGCATGACCAACACCAATATAAAACCAATCAATAACCAATTCATTTCGCTGTATTGCGCAACAGTATTTCCAATATAATCTATAATTTCTGCCTGTTGCAATCCTTTTGCCAGCGTAATTCCTCCTCCAAATAGTATCAAAATTCCCCAGGGGAGTTTCTTTGTGTCGCTCCACTTCAAGATTGCGCGCTTCTTTTTTAGATCCGATGGAATGGTAAACATCAATGCCCCACCAAGAATTGCAGTTGTACTGTCATTCAATAGTTCATAATTTAACCATGCGTTGACATTTGCCTTAAATATCCAAGAAAATGCAGTGACTAAGAAAATACCTATCACAAGCTTTTCTTCCTTTTTTAATTTTCCCAATTCAAGCAATCTGTCGTGAAGCAAGTTTTTAGAAACATCTAATTTTATAGTATGTAATCGAAAAATGAATTTTACTAATACATAATATGTGAGCGCCAACATTATAAATGCAAATGGAAATCCTATCAATAGCCATTGGGCGAAATGTACCTCAATGCCATATAAATCTTTCATCAATCCTACCATCACCAGATTTGGTGGTGTTCCAATGATAGTTGCTGTTCCACCAATATTTGCCGCATAAGCTATGCTAAGCATCAAAGCCACGGCAAAAAATTTCATGGACTTTTCGTTTTTTCCAGCTTTTGCTGTCAATTGATCAATGACCGAAATACCCATGGGTAGCATCATTACAGTAGTTGCCGTGTTGCTTAGCCACATGCTCAGTAGGGCGGTTGCCAGCATAAACCCCATGACAATTCTCGATGGGGTGGTTCCTGTAAAATTAATGAGATGCAGTGCTATACGTGTGTGAAGATTACTTTTTTCTATGCCTAGGGCTATCATAAAACCTCCCATAAATAAAAATATAATTGGGCTGGCGTAAGCCATGGTGGCTGTCTTAATATCAAATATGCCAAGCATTGGGAAAAGTATAATCGGCAACAATGCAGTCACAGGAATAGGAATGGCCTCTGTAACCCACCAGATTACCATCCAAGTTGCAACTCCAATGACCATGGTAGCCTGCGGGCTGACAACTGAAAAATCAAAAATGAGATTTACCAGAATGAACGAAAGTGGTCCGGAAAGTAATGCAGTTAAGTATTTGAAATTCATGGTTCAAAGATATATTTAAACCCTGCATAAGCAAGTGTGGTCCTTTTTAGAAATTGACACAATAGTCGTTTTTCTTTCTAAGCATTTGCTCATTCGCTTTCTTAAAAAGATTTCGAATTGTTTCATCATCATCAGAAGGTTCTTCATCGAGGGTCTCTGGATCCCATTGACTGCGTTCGGTAGCAAAGAAATCACATCTGTCTTTGAGGCTTTTTTGAAGGATATTTTGGCTATTCGGCTAAGTGCTGTTCCCTTTTTTATTACCTTAGTAGTTGAATTTTTTTGTTCAATTAAAAGTGATGAGTTTCTATTTGTTTTATTAATCACAAAGAGCACATTAACAAGTTATTATACCAGTTTAACCTATATTTTAATGATAAGTAGAGCCTATATTTCAAACAGCCTGTTTTCCATCCTCTTGCTGTTGGTCGCCAGCTGTAGTGGCGATACAAACACTAAAAATTCATCAACAAGCGAGTCTTTTACCCCCTCGTCCTTTGAATGTCCCATGCGCTGTAAGAGTAGCACTTCTTCTCAGCCTGGGAAATGCCCAGTTTGCCACATGCTTTTAGTTAAATCTATTGAGGTGGAGGAAATGGACACTTTGGGCAATTATAGCAATCAGTCAATTTATACAGATGAATATGTATGGACTAATCAGGAAAACCAACCCTTCAAGCTGAGCAAAAACAAGGGTAAATATCAATTGCTTAGTACAATATTTACGCATTGTGAGTATGCTTGTCCTAATCTTATTAGCGATATGCTGAATATTGATGATGCTATAACGGAAGAGAAAAGAGATCAGCTCAATTTTATCCTTATATCTATTGACCCAAAAAGAGATACTCCAGAGCGTTTATCTGCCTATGCAAAAGATATGGATTTGGATACTCGAAGATGGTCATTATTACATGGAGAAGTTAAGGCCATCAATGCCCTCGTTTCTAATTTGGGGGTTTCGTATAAGCAATTTGAGAATGGCACTTTTGGACATTCCAACGTACTTACACTACTTAATCCAAAAGGAGAAATCATTTATCAACTGCAAGGCATCCATGCCAATAGAGAGGAGTTGGTAGCACTTATTAATCAACTCTAATAGTATCTTAAAACATATTTTTATAAGATTAAGTGGCCAAAAAGGGTCCTTTATTGAGTAAAATAGGTATTTCTAGTAACATTTTTATTGTAAGTATTTTAGCACCTATCTATAAAAAAAAATCATCTTTTTGCGTCCTTTCGTATATCTCAACTTGCCTAATACCCAGACATCTACTGCGTATGTTTATTTCAATTGAAAAGTATACCTATTTAATTTTTCAATCTCTTGTCGATTCCCTGATTGGTCTTTTATTTTTCATTTTTTTGTTTCTCTGAGCCGGAATGATTCTTCGTTCATATTTATTATGTGGGCTTTATAGGTAATTCGATCTACTAAAGCCGAGGTCAATACCGGATCGCCAAATAATTCACTCCATCGATCAAAAGATAAATTGGTGATGATGCTCGTTGACTGTCTATGCCTTATCCCTAAATGGAAAATATTAGTGAATTATTGAGGTTAGATTTATTTCAAACTAAACTTCCTCACTACATGATAAATATCATATTCTACAAGGATTTTGCGACTTACTTTGGCGGATCTTTTGAAGAAAGAACGTATAATCGAAACCTTATTAGAAATTAAATTATTGAAGATCAAACTAGTTATAGATGAAAGATAAAGACCAGAAAATTAAAGACCTCAATGTTAGCTCAAACGATGTTGGGCGTAGAGATTTTTTAAAGACATCTGCCGCTGTAGTTGGCACAACTGCCGCAGCAAGCATCGTATATTCAAAATTAAAAGCTCAACAACCTACCACTCAGGAAGAGTATGAGCTCACCTACAATTCTAGTCAAACAAAAGGGGATATTTTGGCACAATGCCCATACTGTGGTGTAGGGTGCGGTTGCATTATAAAAACAGACCAAAAGGGCAAAATTGTAGGCGTAGTACCCGACAAAGATCACCCAACAAATAAAGGACTTCAATGCATAAAAGGGTTGGCATCGGCAGAAGCCATCTATGTGGATCGACTCACAAAACCATTGATACGTAAGGATATGTCTGACCCTACCATTGGTTATGTCTCTAAAACAAAAGGAAGTTTTGATCGCTCTTTGTTTAGAGAAGCATCATGGGAGGAAGTAGAAGAGCTGATTGCAGATAAAATAGTAGAGATTATTAAGAAAAAAGGAGGAAATGCTATCGGGCTGTATGGTTCGGGACAATTATCAGTAGAAGGCCAATACTTGGAAAACCTCTTTATGAAAGGAATCATCGGTTCCAACACCATTGAAGCCAATGCACGTATGTGTATGACTTCTGCCGTAACAGGTTATTTCAAAACATTTGGCTCCGACACACCCCCTACTTGCTACGATGATATTGAGATGTGCGATATGGTTACTTTTTGGGGTCACAACCCCAGAGGGGCGCACCCAATATTATATTGGAGGGTGGCCGATCATAAGAAAAGCGCCAACATTCCATCACTTGTAGTAGATCCGCGCAGAACAGGAACGGTTCAAGGATTAGAGGAAGTCAATCCCGACAACTCCCATCATTTTTCCACCATAAATGGAGATATTTCTATTCAAAATGCCATTGCTTATGCGATACTCGAAAAGCATGAAGAAGCCGTAGATTATGATTTACTGAAAAAACACGTATCAGGGTGGGAAGATTATATCGAAAAAGTTAAAGCTAAGTTTAATCCAAAGGATGTAGAAGATATGACTATGATTCCTGCAGAAAGAATATATGAAATAGCTGAAATTTGGGCTAAGGCCTCTATAAAAGGAAAGAAGAACGGGAAAGGAGGAGTACTCACTTATTGGGGCATAGGGTATAATCAGCACATTCATGGGCAAAATAATACCGTAAGTTTGGTTAACCTAATGGTGTTAACCGGCAATATTGGCCGCCCGGGATGTGGACCGCATTCACAAACAGGGCAACCCAATGCCATGGGAGAAAGATTAACTGGTGGGTTGACCGGCAGATTGCCTTTTAATGTGGGCATTGATGATGAAAAGCATAGGGCAAAAATTGCCAAATTTTGGGGCATTCCTAAATCAAGGTTAGATGCTGTAGCAAAACTTCAAAATAGAGGCATGGCCATTGGCATGATGGAAAGAGCACTGAAAGAAGAGGTAGATGCGATGTTCTTGATTTATGCCACCCACATTGATTTGCCTGACACCCATAATTTAGTGCGCCCGGCGTTAAGCAGAATGTTTTGTGTAGTACAAGAAATTTATACGCAGGCTCCAAACAATTTATATGCAGATATTATACTGCCAGCTGCCACTTGGGGAGAATGGGTAGGTGGCACCTATATTCAGTCAGAGCGAAGGTTTTATGTGGTAGATGGCACGGCCAATCCTATAAAAGGCACACGCCCAGATATGGATATGGTTATCGATAAAATGAAGCTGATCGGGGAGCGATTAGGCTTAGATGTAGATAAAATCGTTCCTTATCAAAGAAAAGAAAATGGTTTTTATGATCCAGAGGAGATATTCCGTGATTTATGCAAAGCCTCAGAAGGTTCGGATGCCGATATGACCGGTCTACTGGAAGTAGAAAAAGAAACAGGCAAGTCTCCATATCAACAAATTCGTGATTTGAGAGGCATTCAATGGCCGGCTCCAACGGCCGAAATAGCTAAGAAAGGTGGCACGAAGCGGAGGTATATGGGGCAGGAAGAAGGCTGGGGAAACAAACCATATGGAGCCTTTCGGCATAAAGACGGAAAAATGCACATGCACTTTTGCGATCAGGATTATAGCCAACGCCAGGAAATAACAGACCAATTGATGCGATTTGGCGCAGAAGGAGAAGAAAAATTCTATGCCATAGACAACAATGATCTACTGGTTAAAGCAAGGGACATGGCATTAACGCCTGATCTACCAGACAAAGCTTATCCCATGTGGCTGGGATTAGGCGTGGTATATGAGCATTTCCATACCGCCAAAACCATTAGGAGTGGCACCACAAGAAAATTGGTACCTGAAATGTATGTGGAGATGCACGAAGATGATGCCAAAAATTTTGGACTGGCAGATGGAGACTGGGCAAAAATTACAACTCGTAGAGGAAACTATCAAGCCCGGGTTTCAATAGGGCTGGACTCTACAGTGAAGCCAGCGAGAAACACGGTCCCCAAGGGTTATATGTTTAGCCCATGGAATTTATCGGTAGCTGATTCTGCAGACCCCAATAAAAATAAATGGTTGGTAAACGGAGTATCCAGTAGAGCTTATGATCCCGTCTCTGGGCAGGTAGATTTTAAAAAACTGGCTGCAAAAATTGAAAAAATTTAATCATTACAATCTTATAAAAATGAACTATAAATTATATATAGGGATAGCCCTAACAGCAACTTTATTACTTAACTGCTCTGAATCTAAGAATTCAAATTTAATTAGCGGAGACGTGAACAATGGTAAAACCCTGTACGAAACAAACTGTGCTGCTTGTCATCAGCAGGATGGCAAAGGAAAAACAGGGTTTGCTCCCAGCCTCAATAATATTGATTTTCTTGCAGTAGCTGATGATCATTTGATCAAACGATTTATTCTTGAAGGGCGAGCAGGCACAATCATGACACCTTTCAAAAACAATCCAAATGTAGCTGGAAATGTAGATGACATTGTCGCCTATATGAGATCTTGGTCTGAAGATTTTGATCTATATAATGAAACTCCTATAGATTACGAGTGGAAGAGTAATGGAGATGCAGGCAAGGGCGAGGCTTTATATGCGAATTATTGTGCAGCTTGTCATGGAGACCAAGGCCAGGGGTATTTTGCTGGAGGGTCAGGTACGGGCATAGGAAATGCCTCTTTTGTTTCTATGGTTCCGGACGATTACATTAAAAAAACTTTATTAATGGGCAGAGTTGGCACCGCCATGAAATCCTTTGATGGAGCAAAAGGTGTAGCTAACCTTACCAATATTGAGATGAACGATGTGATTGCTTTTTTAAGGACCAAAGGGGAATATACAACTAAATAGAGTCTGTCTATAAAGTTAGCGCTCTGGGATCAGTAACATCAGGCAAGCATCTGGAAGTTATCGTGGTAAGCAGAGCGGCTCTATGAAGGAATTAAAATGAATAGAAGGAAGTTTATGCTGGGCTTAGTATCGGCGGGGTTGTTTTTAACCCCGGTAGCTTTTATTGGTTTGAGGAGAAAACTGCACAAGAAGCGTCACTTCTTAAGACCTCCCGGAGCACTTGCCGAAGCCGAATTTAAAAAGCAATGCATTGGGTGCTACAAATGCGCTACAGCATGCCCCAATGATTGCATTGAAATGGCCAGCTTTGAGTACGGTGCCGAAAATGTGCATACGCCCGTAATAAATGCGCGAAATAGAGGGTGCATTTTATGTATGCGATGCAATCAGGTATGTCCTACAGGAGCCCTTCAGGAAATTAAACCTACGGAAGAAGAAATTATCAAGAACGTTAATATGGGCGTTGCCGTGATTGATGAAAATCTTTGCTTTTCTTTTTTTGGTAGAACTTGTGGGGTATGCTACAGGGCTTGTCCGTACCCAGGAAAAGCACTTACCGTGGGGCTTTTTGAACAACCCACTGTTCATGCTGATTTTTGCATCGGATGTGGTCTATGCGAGCAGGCTTGTATTCACATGCCTCAGGCCATTCGTATTAAACCGGCAAATCAGGCTTAATAATTAAGAAACTATGAGTACTCCGAAAAAAATAACCTGGCTGAAGCCCCTTCGGACTATGAGTGTACTCATGGTTATTGCCTTTTTTGTGTTTATACCGTTGAGTAATAAATATGCAAATTTTAAAATCGCATATAATCAAAGTCGTTTAGTTGAACTTTCAGATGGTATAATCACAGCGACCATCTATCAGGGGCTGGATTGGTTTTATTCAAAATTTCAAGACCCTGTTGTTGCTGCCACATCCAATAATGGCTCACTTTGGGCCTACACCATTTTTGGCGTATCTATTTCAGATCCGTTGGGTTTATTAAGCGAAATGATTTCTGCGGTTCATTTTCCTATAAAATATCTATTAGGAGGGTTAATACCCTATGCCTTAACACTCCTACTGGGCAGGTTTTTTTGTGGCTGGTTGTGCCCCATGATTGCAATTAATAAAATAGCTTCGGTGCTTAGAAAAGCTCTTTTGTATATTAAAATGCCTTTGTTAGATGTAAAGCTTCCAGTACAAACACGATTTTTTGTGTTCTGGGGAGGGTTAATTTTGAGTTATATTTTCGGTATGTGGACTTGGCACTTCATACTACCTTATATTTCTTTTTCGCACGAAATTTTTTCCATCATTGTATTCCAGTCCTTCACAGTCGGCATCTATTTTTTGCTGGCCATATTTCTACTCGAAGTGGCGGTGATTCCTGGCCAGTATTGCAAGTCTATTTGTCCAACAGGACAGCTACTTTCATGGGTTGGGCATATACAATTGTTTAGATTAAAAGTGAATGAAGCCAGCTGCCCACAAGGATGCCACGATTGCTACAATGCCTGCCCGATAGATTTGTATCCAAAAAATAATCAACTGCATTCTTGTCATTCATGCGCGTTGTGCGTTACGGCATGCCCAGAAAACAACATCCAGTTTGGTGTCAGTAACTATCTAAAAAACTGGGAAGTAAAGAAAAATTAGAACTACTCAATTATAATTTATGGCCAAGCCTTTTAGCTCAATAATTAATTTAAAATGGCAGTTTATATTAATAGTTACCTGCTTTTTTATGGCCATTCCTTTTTCTAAGGCCCATCATTACAAAGGCCTGCCGCATTACAATTATTTCGACAATTACCCACAGGTGCCTATATTAGAATATATAGAAGAAACCCCGAATTACGAAGTTTTTGTTACCATCTACAATTTTCAGGGCTTAGATTTAGGAATGGTAGAGGCCCCAAACGATGTAAGATTTTATATTTATTTGTACAATATAGAAAAAGGCAGCTCTCACCTTGGTTCGGCCAATTTTGACATTTACTCTCATGGCAAGCTAATTCATAAATTTATTGGGATGGAGCAAGAAGAAGAGAGTATCTATACCCTTCGATCAACAATCAAAGAGCAGGATGATCTTCTATTAAAAATTACATTTATTAATGAAGAAGGCGAAGAAGTGGTAATTGATATGGCCATTGAAATCACAGCGTCCTTTTGGGATAAGTACGGGTTGTATTTTGCAATAGTTAGCTTTTTTGCAATAGTTGGCATCATTAAAAAATCAACAGGAAAATAAAGTGAAAGAGACAACACAGGTATATAATAATTGGTGTTTACCTTCCACCTCCGAAATAATTGAGAACGCAGGACTTGAACAAGGTGCATTATTGCTTTTGTTCGTTCTAATTGGAATCGCATTCGCTTTCCGGCTAAAGGATAAAAACTCTTTAAGTTTAGTATCTAATTATAGATATAATTTACTGAATAACAGGCACTTAATAAAATTTATACAATCTAATTATTTCTCCTTTTCTATACGTTTTTTACCTGCATTATTATTTGTATTTGTTCTCGTTACTGGGTTTTATGGAAGAAAATACACAAGCTTAGCTGCTGGGTTTACATGGTTATTTTGGTGGACATTGCTCATCTATTTTGTGGCTTTTGCCGGCAAAGTATTTTGTGCAGTGTGCCCTTGGGATTTCTTTGCTAATCTATTTCAATTTGGGTGGTTCCATAAGCTAAAAAAAAGTAGCTCAGGTTTAAACCTCAAGTGGCCTAAAGCATTAAAAAATGTGTATCCTGCCATATTCTTTTTTGTGGTATTAACATGGCTCGAACTTGGGTTTGATATTACAAGAAACTCCTATTTTACAGCTTGGTTAGGGTTGCTAATGGTAGTTATGGCGGTACTATCAGCTTTAATTTTTGAGCGCAGATCGTTTTGCAGGTATGCATGTCTGGTAGGAAGAGTAAGCGGCTTGTATGCTCAAATATCTCCTGTGGAGCTACGCAAAATTGATAACAAGGTATGCACCTCATGTAAAACTAAAGAATGTGTAACCGGCACGGCTACTACTACCCCTTGCCCTACGTTTGAAAAACCCTTTAAATTGGAACAAAATACGTATTGCACTTTATGTACAGAGTGTATTCGCTCTTGCGATAAAGACAACCTTAGCCTGTTTTTACGACCTCCAGGGGTAGATTTAGAAAAAATTAAGACCAGCAGAAAAGATGAGTCTGTTTTGGCCTATGTTATGTTAATTCTTACTTTTTTTCATGGAATTACAATGACAAAATATTGGTTTATCTGGACTGCCTTCATTGGCAACTATGCCAATGTTAACTACCAATGGGCATTTACTATTTTAATGCTTATTACCCTGTTTGGTGCTTATTTTTTAATGAAGGGCATTGAATTATTTATTGCCAGATTTGTTTCCGGCAATAATATGGGCATGAACCTTGCCTATGTATTTATACCCATTACTTTGGGCTATCATTTGGGGCATAATTCCATGCATTTGTTTATCGAGCTATCCTACATGGTTCCGATAATAAACGACCCATTTGGCTTTGGTTGGAACTTGTTTGGGCTATCAGGCTACCAGCCCGCTCCATTTATCAACCCGGATGTACTTCGCTATATTCAATTATCAGTAGTGCTTATTGGGTTCTATTATTCTATTAAAGCACTAAGACAAAGACTGGAGCAGATTTCCAGCTCTACAAAAGATAGAGTGGTAATGTTTGTTGGCTATTATTTTATAATGTTAGTGTTGGCTATTTTGGCTATATGGTTTGTATATCAACCCATGGTAATGAAAAGTGTAAGTGTATAAAAATGGGTGAAGGGAAGAAAATGGATCGCGCAGGCTTTTTTAAATTTGGGCTTAGAAAAACGAAGGAAAAAGCCCTTGAGAAAATACAAAGCAAAGTAAGTAAAATAGGTATTCGCCCACCGGGAGCCATTGATGAAGAAGAATTTTTAATTGCTTGTATAAGATGCGATGACTGTGTAATCGCATGCCCACATGATTCTATATTTAAACCAACGTATGCAGCCGTAGGAGGATATGGCAATACGCCATACTTAGATTTAAAGCATAAGGCTTGCGAGTACTGCCCAGACACTCCCTGCATATCCTCGTGCAAAACCGGTGCACTGATAAAAGAACCTCAATACATGCAAATGGGCATAGCCAAAGTATATGAAGAGCATTGCCTTTCTGCCCAAGGGCAGTACTGCGACTATTGCAAAAACCCTTGCCCTACTGGCATAAATGCACTAAAAATAGGAGATAACAGAGTGCCTGTTATTGATAAAGAACTGTGCGTAGGGTGTGGCAAGTGCGAGTACATCTGTGTTTCTCAAACAGGCAAGGCAATAGAGGTGGATCCGGTTCACTATGTTTAAATAATTCACTATGATACAACACTTCGTTTAATTATTAATTAAACAACTGAATATCAGGATATTAATACTAAACGTGTTCATGCGTTAACCAGCTAATAATCAGATAGATGAATAAATACAGCGAAGTATTATGATAGTAAAATTTCTGCTGGAATCTTTAATCCTCTATATAAAGATTTCACCATTTTAAGTGTCAATGCTCTTTTCAATTTCATAGAAAAGTATGAAATGGTAGATAATAAGACCGCAAACACCCTCAAGTATTTCTTTCGATATAAAATTCAAGAATTTCGTAGCGTTTGATTTTGGCTCTGTGAGACCAAATTATTTTCCTTGAAGCCATAATCTCATTGGTCATTTCAGGAGTCAAATAAAGTGTCTTAGATTCAGCTCTAGCATCTAATGTAGTTCTAATGGCTTCTATAAAAGATTTATCTTGAATCTCAGAAATTCTTTGAATAAGGATATTCTTTAGTTCTATTGTCGACATATCTCTACAATTCTTTTCTCAAATTTAAAGATAATCTCAATAATTTGATTTTATCCGAGCAATTATTGGCAACATTTCACTATACAACATAAAGTCCGTATAGTGATTTTTTATCTGGATAATCTTAAGGTATTTATTGTTTTAGAGCAATGAAAGTACGGGTTTCTATTCAAAATCTGTTTCTCTAACCCTATTCTTGTCACCTTTTTCTTTTTCTGCTTTTTTCAATTCCTCCCTTAACTCTTTTTCAAATATTGGGTATCGGTTACGCTAAAATTCGTAGGCTACTGTTTGTTAATTTCTATAATTTTATCAGGTTATTCCGCCTTTTGCAAATGGCTCAAAAGCCTATGGATTTTTAGCGGATGTAGTAGGGCATTGAATGGTGATATAGCTCTTGAAGTTGAATGTTCTAAAGGCTCTCCGTCAGCAAGCCTATGGCGTCTGATGGGTAGAGAGAGCTTGCCTGCTGGCAAGGCAGGAGCGCACTGGCGGTCATTTGACCGTCAGCCGTCTACTCGACTACCATGCGTTTTTATTTTTCATCAATCTGTAAATACTATTTTCTTGTTTCAATCTTTAGGGAAATATTTGTCAATTAACTCTCTGGTTTGTTTTAACCATTGAAGTCTTTGTTTTAAATCGCTTGTCACAACTATTCGATAAATCTTTCTCTCAAATTGCTTTACTCCACAAAAATCTAAGATGCAATTTTTCCAAATTGTTTCAAGAGGGTCTCCAAATATCTTATTTTCTCTTTCCGCGTTAGTATTTGATGTATTAAATACAAGTCCCGTTTTTGCTTTCAATAGACCAGTTGGAACTCCTTCACCATTATCTTCTTCTTCTTCAAACTCATAAGCTATTCCAGGTCTTATAATTCTGTCAATCCATCCTTTTAAAATTGCAGGTGGTTGTCCCCACCAGTTTGGATGAACAATAATTATCCCATCGCTTTGTGTTAAGTCATCACAATGTTTTTTTACAAGGTCAGTAATTTTTCCATTCTTAGGTATTTCTGTTGAAGTAATTATTGGGTCAAATTTTTCTTCGTGTAAATCATGGAATATTACTGAATGTCCATTTTCAATGAGTCTTGCATTCATTTGCAATTGCATGATTGAAACTATGTTTGTCAGGGTGGGCTAGTATTACTAAAATTTTCATTCTTATTTGTCTATTATACAGGTTTGTAGTTTGTCTTCCTTAAACTCGTAGAATTTCTGAAAAATCTGTGCCGATGGCAGAAAATCAAATGATAAATCAAACACAAAACAAATATCTCAGGCAGTATTTACCACGATAGCCAAAGGGGTATTAACAAATTTAACCCTCAAAAAACACATCCATCAAACGTTTTCCCCATAGAGCAACTACGGATCAGTCAACATAGTATTCAGTTTTGGCCTATCGGCATGCCGAATACTTAGTTGTTGGTGGTTCGTTACTTTCATTTTTTTAGTACTTTCTGAGTTAATTTTATCATTGTTTTGAACGATAAATCAGGATGTGCAACTTGATTTACTGTCCCAACTATAAATAAGCTTTCCTTTGGACTGTAAAATGCTAATGCTCCTGAAAGTCCAGAGTGACCTATAAAAACGGGGATAGCACCAGTTAGGTTGAATATCCAAGGTAATTTAAACTTGTGAATACCAACTCCTGATTGCATAGGGAAAAATAATTTGTTCCACTTTTGTAATTCCTCTATGTAGCTATTTGGAAAGAATTTTCCAGTAAAAAAAGCTTCTATAAATAGCAACATTTCTGATGATGTTGAGACTATAGCACCATCTGCTCCAAACGAATACATTGCTTTTGGAATATCTAAAAGCTTAGTTTTGTAGTACATTGTTTTTGGTTTTTTATCTGTCGAGTCTTTATATAAGTAAGTGTTTTTTAATTGAAGTGGTTTAATAATTAATGTTTCACAATTTTCAGAATACGATTTACCTGTAATATTCTCAATTATTTTCCCCAATAATTGAAAATTTGCATCAGAATAATGAGCTTTATTTTTCGTTCCTGGGATGAATAATGGTTTCATTGATTTGGTTTTGTCTATTGCTTGTTCAAATGTCCATGTATGGTCATTTCCATTAACAAGCTCATCTTCCAGACTTTTTCCATTTGTACTTTTGTCTTGAAAGTAGTCTGGAAGTCCCGAAGTATGGGAAAGTAAGTGACAAATTGTCAAATTAGTTGAATAATCAATGCCTTTGTAAATATGAAGTCCATTTACGATAGAATCGTCTAAATACTTTGCAATTTTATCATCAAGGCTAAGTTGACCGTTGGATTTCAAATTTAAAATTATTGCTGTTGTGAAAAGCTTTGTTGTACTAGCAATAAAATACTGTTGGTCAATGCCAATATCCCCAGAAGCCCCTGACCAAGTTAAAGTATCTTTTTTTATTGTAAAGGATGTCCCGAATATTTTTTTACCATCAACAGAGTTGTCTAAAACTGTTTGGAAGGATGTCTTTTTTTCGGTCATACTCTGTTCTTTTTGAGAAAAGGCAAAGATTGATATACTTGCCAAACAAATGGCGATTATTGTTTTAATCATAACAACATTTTTTAATGTAAATAATTATGCAAAACAACAATTATATACTCTCAAAAAAATTACCATAAGGTAACAAATCATTCTAGCAGATGTTTTTTCTAATTCTACTAAGACTTTGTGTCGTTATTCCTAAATAGGACGCAATGTGCTTTTGATGTATTCTTTGTAAAATATCAGGTCGGTTTTTCATTAAGTTTAAATATCTTTCTTCTGCCGATTTTGTCATTAGTTCAATCTGTTGATCTTGTTTTTCCACATTAGATTTCTGTTCTCCAGCAAGGAAAAGCATACTACCCATTGGTGTATTTTTCAGCTTTTCAATATTTGATTTGCTAATGCGAAGTAATGTTGAATTTTCTAGAGATACTATCTCAATTGGAGAAGGTTTTCCCGTTAATAAAGAAATATCGTCCGCAAAAAAATTGTTCTCCAAAAACAAATCAGTACAAATATTGTTATTCTCTTTCCATACAAATAAACCAACAGAACCTTTTAATAAAAAATAGCCATATTTAGCAGTACTATATTCTTCCTTTATTGTTTGATTTTTTTTATACTTAACTTCCTCACATAAATCAACAAATTCCTTCCATACTTCAATTGGAGCTTCATAATGATTGTCAAATATTTCTTTTAGTATGTACTCGTTCATTTAGTCTATTCCGTCTTTTTTAATGAATGCTAACGTGAGTTTGCGCACAAACTCATTTTTATTTAAAAGTAGTATGTATGAGT
>CAZDRA010000103.1:0-15926 GCA_964507705.1 uncultured Roseivirgaceae bacterium
TTTTTAAAACAACTTCGTAAGAAAAATAGCACGGAGTTTCTGCGCAGTCTGACGGATAGCTGTAAAATTCTGTCACTTGTTTATGAAATTTACAGCATGTTGGATGCCGTTCGGCGTACAACCCTTGCAAATTACAAAATATTATTATTGGTTTTTAAAGGGTGGACATGACTTTTACGCTTGGGTAAAAGATGTTTGCACCCTGCTGATCCCTATCAGTTTTTTTTGAATGATAAGTTGACATTCTCATCAAAAAGGGCTAACTTCTCAACAAAAGCCTGTTGAACGTTGCAAACGTTTTAAAACACTGGTTGTGCGCTGAAACTTTTACAGCATATCATCAATTATCTTTATTATTTCTTTATCTGTATCACCCTTTTGATATCCAACAATAACTTTTTTTATCACCCTTTTGTCATCAAGTATAAAGAAAGTAGGTACTCCTTGAATCTTGTATTCATCTTTAATCTCATTTTTTGAAACTAGAAATTTATAATTTAATTCATTTTTATCCTTATATCTCTCAATCCCAGCAATATTATTACTCCAAGTCTCAATACAAATTAACTCAAAATCTTTGCCTTTATAGTCAACTGCTATTTTTTTAAGAAATGGAATAGATGCATGACAAGGACCACAACCTATTCCAGTAAATTGTATCAATATTACTTTTTGTTCTAATTCCCTCAATGAAATACTGTCTCCATAAATTTCTTTGAGTTTCCAATCAGTTGCTGTTGTCCCTTCAAGTTCATAAGATTTAGGCTCTCCTCTTTCCCTCCCTTTTATTTTGAAATCAGCAGGAATCTGTTGAACTGAACTGAATTCGAAATCTAAATGATTAGATATTTGAATATTTGAACAAGTCTCCCAACTTGTTTGATGCGGCATTTTTCTTATAAATTTGTATGGTAAATAGTTTTTATCAATAACAATTTCATATCGTGAAACTTTCCCTTCTGATTCTCTTATAAATGGCTTTAAGCTCATAAATTCAACAATTTTATCCTTGAAGGAAATATTAATTTTTATCGAGTCTTTAAATTCAAAATATTTAATCGTTGAACTATCAATATTGTCTTTTGTGTATTGAATCAATGATTTTACTTTCATAAAAAATGGAGCCGTTGGTCTTCTATTGGGATTTGAACTTAATGTATCAATTTGCACATTTCTATTTGTCCAATCAAATCTTACTTTATAAGTACCATCATAGCACATATCTAATGCGGTGTTGTCGTCAATAGAAGATGTCGTATAACTTGCTCCTAAAAATGTATCTGCAGGATTTATGTACATATTTACATATCGCTCATATGTACGAAAAGCTAATGTGTCACCTGGAGCACTTGAAGATGATTTGCTATAATATGAAGCAGTTTTAATCTCTTCTAAATGTTGTAATATATTATCTAATTTCGCAGTCTGACCTCGACCGTATATTTGGCAAATAATCATAAAACCAATTACTGTAAAAAATGTCTTTTTCATGTTACGATGTTTTTTGTTTTTGCGCACAACAATTCGCTAAAGTTATTGCGTTTATATCTTTTGTGTTGTGAGTACTAATCTAATGGTTTTTTTTATGGAATTGAAATGATTAACTGCGACATGTGTATATACCTGCGATGCTGCTGTAGAATATGCCTAAACTCCATTCATTTATCCTTGCTAATAAATGATCTTCATTTCTGTCCAGTAATTTCTTTCTTCGCAAGACCTGTCTTCATCCCAGTCATCTCCATTCCCTATGGCTTTCAATAAATCTTCTGGAACGCCGGATGCAATCAATTTATTCATCAGTGATTCTGCTTGTTTTTGAGTTCTGTCATTGTGGTAAGTGTAGTTGATTTTAAAATAAGTACACTCAAATTCTGTTTCTTCAAACAAGAGAAACCCCATTTGCATGACAGAATCAATTTGAGAAAATTTATAATTATTTTCAATGGAAATTGTATCTTTAATATACACATTATCAGAGCTATCTGACTGATAATTTAATGTTATACTTAAAGAGTCATTTTCAACTATATTTTCTGAGACATCATGGTTTGAAGAATCATTTTCAGCCAAATTTATTTCTTTGGGAATCTGAAAGAATACTGTGTCTGATATTATTTCTGTAAGATCATCAGAAGGGATCGAATCAGAAGTAACCAAATCAGTAAAGGCGTTAATTTCAATTCTCACTGTTGGATTTTTCTTTAAAAATCCAATGATGCGTTTGATGGCAATATTAGAATCATCTGTCAATGAATCAGAATATTCTTCAAACTGAATGTTGGGCAGTGAAATTGTTGTGCCCGGCTTGATGGCCAACAATGAAACTTGTAATTTTTCCTTGCGGGAAATCGACATTTCTGTAAGATCATAGTTTTGCGCAAAATAGGTGTGTCCACCTTTTTGAGGAAATGCCGAAACATCATAATTTGCTCCTTCTGGTAAAAAGATGGTAAAGCTGTTGTCGTTTTTCCGAAGTTTTGTTGTAGTAAATACCTCTCCAGTTGATAGATCAAATGCCTGCACCAAGACATCATCGGAAGGCTTTAGTCCATCATCATAGTCAACTGTCCCAGTGAGCATCAGCACTTTTTGAGATCGAGATTTTTTTGGAATTATGGCTTTGTAAATATTGTATTTCTCTTTGTACTTGCCCGAAAAATATATGATATCGCCCCTGGCAGGAATGGATACAAACTCATCATTTTGACCTGTATTGATAAATGACAAGGCCTTGGGTTCTGACCATATATTATGTTCAAGTGTAGTCGTGTAGAGATCGAGTTGTCCTTTGCCTCCATTTCTACCGGAAGCAAATACCAAAGTTTTATTATCAGTCTGGATCCTGGGGGTTGATTCATGAAAGTTGTTGATATGGTCGGGAAGTACTTCCGGCTCCGACCATCGATTGGCAGATATTTTATGAGACACATACAAGCTACATTTACTATTAGTTGTATTATCCATTTTTTCACATCTCATAAAATATATCGATTTTCCATCGGGGCTCAAACTCGGATTCCCTTCATTTCCTTGCGTATTGAGTGGTTTACCAGGATTCTTGGGAGTTGACCAACTATCACCAACTTTTTCGCTGATCCAGATATCGTAGTTGCCAATACCCGGACTCCTTCGTGACGAGAAAACCATAAAATTTCCATCGTAGCTCAGGCAAAAACTTCCGATATGGTCAAGTCCTGGCCTGTTGATACTTGGTAAAGGAACTGGATCTGCCCAGACCTCGGCTCCCGTTTTGTAGGTGTATCTCAACCCAAACCCATCGTCATTTGTATAGTTTGTCAGAAAGATCATCTGATTGCCATCTCCGCTCAATGATGGAAAAATATGCATGTAGGTTGGCACATTGATGTTTTGAGGGAGTCGTTTTTTCGGAATCTGTGCAATTGCACAGAATGAAAAAACTAAAAATAATATTACTAAAAATTGAGATTTGATCATTTGGTTATTTCTAATGTACTAAGATAAAGCAAATAACGTAATTTACTCTTACCACAACCAAACCTTCAAGGATTTTTAGCATGCTTTGTCTTTGATTTCTATAATTTAGAGATTGCAATTGAATTCCTGCCTCGCCAGACAGGCAGACTTGAAGGTTTTAACACAATTAGCAAGCTTATTACTACCTTCGTAAAGTAGAATTATTTGCTTGTTAGTTTTAAATTATTTTTAAATAGTACATTTTTTTTATGAATCTCCCTCAACCCTCCATAGAAATTTTTGGTATTCGAATTGACGAACCGGTAACTACTTTTACCGATTTGATTGTATCAGCGGTTTGCTTGTACGCATTTTATCAGCTCAATAAAATTCCAATAAAAAATAAAGTTCACTGGAATCTGAAATACTATTTTTTATCCATGGGTATCGCCACAATTTTTGGGGGTCTGATAGGCCATGGGTTTTTATACATGTTTTCATTTGCATGGAAATTACCAGGATGGTTGACCAGTATGTTTTCAATAGCCCTACTTGAGCGCGCTTCAATTTTGTATGCTAAACCACATATCAAACCCAAGGTTGGCAAAATATTCGCTTGGATGAATTTAATAGAATTAGCCACCTTCGTCATCATCACTTTTAGCACGCTCAATTTCTTTTTTGTAGAAGTTCATTCCGCTTATGGACTTTTGATTATTGTGACCAGTTTCAACCTTGTGACGTACACTAAAACTAAAAGTGAAGCGAGTAAATTATTTTTGATTGCTGTTGGGATTTCAGTGATTTCTGCACTTATTTTTATGAACGAATGGGGCATTAGTATTTGGTTTAATCAATATGATATTAGTCATACCTTGATGGCTGTCAGTGCATTTGTTTTTTACAAGGGTAGTCTGAAAATGATTAATATTCGGTAAAACCCATTAAATAGTTCGATGATTTTTAAACACCTCATTTTTAGCGACACCGATCAATAAACTGATAATATTTTAAAGTATAATTGTAGAAAATTTAACGACAACACCTATGAATTTGAAATTAACTTTTATCGCAGCATTTATTCTCAGTTTGTTCTTTGTTTCCTGTACCATATCTGATAAAGACATCTCATTTTCAAGCAATTTCCCTACTTCCGCCGATCGCATTTGGATAGGACCTGAGTACTGGACAAATCCCATGCAAGACTGGAAACTCGAAAGCGGAAAGATGATATGTACCGTTTTGGGTAGAGATAGAAATGTACACTTGCTCACCAGAAAGATAAATGAACAAACCGAAAGTTTTGAAATGAGCGTCAATCTTGGAGTTTTGAAACTAAGCAACTCCGATGATGATTGGGTTGGGTTTAAACTTGGTGCCAAAGGTGAATTTGATGATTACAGAAGCGATGCGGTTTTTGGTAAGGGTATCAATGTTGGAGTAACTACTTCTGGTAGAATGTTTATTGGAAATCCAGTAGAGGCCAATAAGTCAAATTCTAAAGATATCCTGAAAAATATTTCTGATATGACCTTAACAATCATTGCCAAAAAGAAAGGGAATGATTTTGAAATAACTCTGGAAACATCTGGTGATAAATTGCTTGGGTCTATTAAAAAGAACGTTGCTGCCAAAGATTTGATTGGAGATTTGGTAATAGTAAGTCATTTTAACTCGGGAGCAAATGGCACCAACGCCACAGTTCTTAAAAATAGTGCCTGGTTTAAGAACTGGCAACTGGAAGGAGAACAGATTGCCCATCATGATGATTATGCATTTGGTCCAATCCTTTTTGCTCAGCATACGCTCAGTGACAAAGTTTTGAAAATGACAGCACAATTGCCTCCGCTTGGAGAAAGAGATGGAAAATCAGTGATCTTGAAAACTAAAAATGGCATTGCCTGGGAGGAAATTGCTAAAAGCAACATTGACAAAAATGCTCGCACAGCAACATTCAAAGTAGAGAATTGGGACGATACCAAAGATCAAGCTTACCAAATATCATATTCATATATTGGTAACGGAGATAAGGAAACAACAGATAGTTTCGAAGGAATCATTAAGAAAAATCCAGTAAACAAGAATGAAATAATCGTAGCTGGGTTTACCGGGAATAGCGATATAGGATTTCCTAATCAAGGGTTGGTGGCTAATGTGCTCAAGCACAAGCCCGATGTTTTGTTCTTTTCGGGAGATCAAATTTACGAGCCGGTAGGTGGATTTGGTAATATTCATAAACCTCTTGACAAAGCCATGGTTGATTATCTGCGGAAATGGATTATGTACGGCTGGGAATATCGAGAATTACTCAGGAATATCCCGACGGTGAGCATACCGGATGACCACGATGTGTATCATGGAAATCTTTGGGGAGAAAATGGGAAGAAGGCTAAAGAAACTGGTTCAGGAAAAGAAAGGCAGGATAGTGGAGGATATAAATTATCCGTTGATTTTGTAAAGATGGTAGAAAGAACCCAAACAAGTAATCTACCGGATCCTTATGACCCCACTCCAATAAAACAGGGAATTGGGGTTTACTATACAGAAATGAATTACGGGGGATTGAGCTTTGCCATTATCGAAGACCGCAAGTTTAAATCATCTCCAAAAAATATGTTGCCAAAGGAATCGGAAACCTCAAATGGTTGGGCAGAGAACAAAGATTTTGACGTCAGGAACAAATCCGATATTCCAGGAGCCATTTTGTTAGGTGAAAGACAGGAAGCCTTCCTCAAGGAATGGGGGTCAAACTGGAGTGAAGAGACAACTATGAAAGTACTGCTTTCCCAAACGATATTTAGCAACGTGGCCACGCTTCCGGAAGAGGCTATTAGCGATGTGGTGGTGCCGACATTGAGAATTATGAAAGAAGGTGAATATGCACCTAATGATGCGATTGTCTCAGATATGGATTCAAATGGTTGGCCTCATACCCCAAGAAATAGGGCAGTAGATTTGCTTCGAAAGTGTTTTGCATTCCATCTGGCAGGAGATCAGCATTTGGGAACAACTATTCATTATGGCATTGACGATTGGAAAGATGGTGGAGTGGCTGTTTGTGTCCCTTCAATTTCTAATTTTTATCCAAGAAGATGGTTTCCAAATATAAAAGGAAAGAATCGACCAGATGGAGCACCAGAATATGCAGGAGATTTTATGGATGGATTTAACAATTACCTTACGGTATATGGAGTTTCAAATCCTGTATTTACGGGTAAAAAACCTTCGAAACTCTATGACAGAGCTGCGGGTTTTGGCATAGTTAAATTTAACAAAAAAAGCAGAGATATTACTATTGAATTGTGGCCAAGAGATGGCAATCCTGCTTTGTCAAATATGTATGATGATTGGCCAATAACGATAAATCAGTTAGATAATTATGGTAAAAAGGCCTATGGGTATTTGCCAACTATTGTCACAAAAGGATTGAAGCAACCTCCTGTTATTAAAGTCATAGATGGTGCTGGAGAGGAAGTTTATACAATTCGCGCAATCAGTAATAAATTTGAGCCGAAAGTATTTGCAGCAGGAAAATATAAAGTTATTGTAGGTGAACCAGAAAGAGATAATATTAAAATCCTTGAAAACCTCAAACCTTCAAAAAATCAGAAAGAGGTTGTGGAAGTAAAGTTTTAGTTTTATGGTTCTACCACAAACCCGCCGGCGGCAGACAGGTTTAATGGAAACGGTCAGTCAACAACATTAAAGTAGAGTAATTTAAAATGTGATGGTCATCCTGAATTTATTTCAGGATCTGTTTGAACATAGACTTTAGATCCTGAAATAAATTCAGGATGACATTTCCCTTTTTAGCTAAATGAAATCAACTATTCATTTAGCTCCATTAAACCTGCCTACTGCAGGTTCATTGTAGAACCAGTTTTATTTGTTGAGTTTTTCATTCTGAAGCTGGCATAAATCATTATGCATATTCAAATATACTTTGGTTGTTTAGATCTACGCCTGTTAAATAATTTGGTTTTAACTATACTTTATCCCAGCCTTTGTTAAATATTGTTTTAATTTATTAAAATCTCTTTTGATCACTTTACCAGCCATTTCATTTTTCTCTTTTGCACTAAATTCATCTTCGGATCCTGGAAACATCGGATATTCGATGTGTAATGAAATTGGCCCTGACAGTCCAAACTGCTTATAAAGAGAAAAGAATTTCTCGAAATCAACCATACCCTCTCCGAGAGGCACATTTTTGGTTTTCCATTTATTATCCTTCTTTTCCCAGACGAAATCTTTAGCGATTGTTCCCTTTATAAATTTTTTAATTAATTTCATATCTACCGGCCATGACAGACCACCCTCAACCGTGGCATGTCTTGGGTCGAAATTGCAACCAACATACCTCGGATCTAAGTCCTTCAACTGATACCATAAATCCCAAATGGATGCTCCCACATAGTTTCCCGCATGATTTTGAAATCCCCCATGCATGTTGTACTTCGCATTTAATTTGGCCAGGTCTGCTGTCTTTTTTTTGAATATGTTGAGATTCTCTATTATTTCCAGTTTTGGATCGTAATGATTCCAATCTGTTCGATAGTATTTGATGCCATATTTCGATGCAGTTTTAAGGATTTTTTCTGTTAATGGATCATCAATATCTTTTATGTTTGTAGCCATCATCGGCACATCAATTCCTGCCTCCTTAATATCTGCGACAGCTTTGGGCAATTGTTCTTCCACGTTTTCCGGAAGCACATGACCACCTTTTCTCACTGTGAGATCGACCCCCGAAAAGCCAAATTGCTTTGCAATTTTTCCAAGCTCCTTAAAGTCCAGCCAATGAAGATGTTTAGAAAAAATACAAATCTGATTATTTTTTGCAGCATTGTTCTTGGAAGCAAAACTTAAAAATGGAGTTGCAGCTACGGCAAGTGCACTTTTTTTTAAGAATTCTCGTCTTGCCGGAAAATAATATTTAGTTTTCATTTCAAGGTCATATTATAATGGAGAGAAATATTAATCAGTTCAATATACTTATATACTTTGATTGTGAAATGTTTTTTATAAACTTTCGGCGTACATTAAATATTCCTAAGAATTCAGCAAATGAAACGAACTATTTTCAAAACGATAGCCAAGGTTAATAAAATTATTTTACCAAGTTACAAACATAAAGACCTTACCAAATTAAATATTATGGATAAGGCGATTGTGGGATGGAGAATTTGGGTTACTTTGAGTGCACTGGATAAATAGGGTGTTTTTCATTTTAAAATTAAGCTTTGCCTTTGTTGGTACCTGCCTGAGGAAGGCAGGTTGTCACCAACAAACTAAAATACGCATTTATGAATTTCAAAAAATATACAACAATACTTGTTTTGCTTTTAATCGCTTCTTGCGAAAGCAAGTTTTATAGAGAAGTACCAAATAGCCTGGGACTAGTAACAGAAAATGCTATGGTGGTAACTGCGCATCCTTTGGCGACAAAAATAGGCGTAGATATTTTACAAAAGGGTGGAAATGCAGTTGACGCTGCTGTTGCTGTTCATTTTGCTTTATCTGTTGTACATCCCTCAGCTGGGAATATTGGTGGAGGCGGTTTTATGGTTTACCGAACTAATGAGGGTGAGTTTCATACTTTAGATTATCGCGAGAAAGCACCGGTGAAGGCGTCAAAAAATATGTATTTGGATAGTACTGGAAATGTATTGAGTGACAAAAGCACACTTGGACATTTGGCGGCTGGTGTTCCTGGGTCGGTTGATGGGATGACTACTGTTCATAATAAATTTGGTAAATTACCATGGAAGGAACTGTTGCAGCCATCTATAATATTGGCGGAAAATGGATTTGCTCTTACTGAAAAAGAAGCTTCAGGATTAAATCAAGTTCGTGAGCATGTCTTGGAATACAATACAATTACTCCGGATAATATTACCCATAAATCTTTATGGCAACACGGTGATAAGATTTATCATGAGGACCTTGCCAAAACGCTTTCAAGGATTTCTGAATACGGGAGGGAGGGTTTTTATAGTGGAGAAACTGCCAAGCTAATTGTAGATGAAATGGAAAGAGGCGAGGGACTTATTTCATTTGAAGACCTGAAAAACTATCATTCTATCTGGCGGGACCCAGTACAATTTGAATATAAAAAATATAAAACTACCTCAATGGGACCACCTTCGAGTGGGGGTATAGCTATTGCTCAATTATTTTCTATGGTGGAGCAATTTCCGTTGAAGGAATGGAGCATAGATCATCCGAATACAATTCATGTTATGGTAGAATCAGAAAAGTTGGTATTTGCAGACCGCTCAAAATATCTTGGTGATCCGGATTATTTCGATATTCCTGTTGAAAAATTGATGGAAAAAAACTACAATTTTAATAGGGCAGCAACAATAAACATGGAAAATGCTAAAAAGGCTGATCTTATTTCTGCTGGGCAACTTATTTTTGAACATGAGGAAACGACTCATTTTTCCATTGTTGATCAGTATGGAAATGCTGTGTCTTGTACAACTACATTAAATGGTGGATTTGGAAATAAAATAGTTGTTGGTGGTGCTGGATTTTTTCTGAATAATGAGATGGATGACTTTTCTGCAAAGCCCGGAACACCAAATATGTATGGGTTGATTGGAAATGAGGCTAATGCCATTGTGCCTGGCAAGCGGATGTTGAGCTCCATGACCCCGACCATTGTTGAAAAAAATGGAGCATTGTTTATGGTTGTGGGAACACCCGGAGGTTCTACGATTATCACCTCTGTTTTCCAGACTATCCTAAACGTGGTAGAATTTGATTTGAATATGCAGGGAGCGGTTGATTTTCCAAGGTTCCATCATCAATGGCTGCCAGACTACATTCAATATGAAGAAGGTAGATTTATGAAAATTACTTTTGAAAAGTTAATAGAAAAAGGGCAAGAATTTAATACTCGAGATGCCATTGGTCGTGTTGATGCCATTTTGGTTTTAGAAAATGGTAACCTCGAAGGAGGTGCTGACCTTCGAGGTGATGATGTTGCTATGGGTTTTTGACAATTATTATCAAAATATTCTCCTTTCTATTTTGCGACGGGTATTTTATTTATAGCATCAATAAAAGCTTCAGCAGATGCCGTAACAATATCAGTATTAGTTCCAAAACCATAGTAGATTTGATTTTTATGATCTATTTGCATATGAACCTTGCCAACATCATTACTTCCTCTTGTTATAGCCTGAATCAAAAATTCTTCAAGGACCACCTTGCGCTTAATTATTTTTTTGATGGCGGAAATTGCAGCATCTACAGGTCCATTGCCAGATGATGTTGATTCGAATGTTTCTCCTGCAACTGAAACCTCCACAGACGCCATTGACTTAAGCCCTTTCCCGGCTACCACCTGCAAATATTCAAGTTTTAACCGTCGGTCTTCTTTTTTAAGATCGCCAACTAATAATGCTATATCTTCATCTTTTATATCTTTATTCTTATCGGCCAACTTCAAGAATTCTTCATAAACTTCATCTAATTTTTCTTGATTGGGTTCAAATCCAAGTAAATTTAATCGATGTTTCAATGCTGCACGTCCACTTCTGGCTGTCAACACAATACTTGATTCGTTGATGCCCACATCTTTGGGATCAATGATTTCATAATTCTCTCTGTGCTTCAAAACACCATCCTGATGAATTCCCGAAGAGTGGGCAAAAGCATTTCTTCCAACAATTGCCTTATTGGCCTGAATAGGCATATTCATCAATGTTGAAACTTGCCGACTCAATCTGTAGATATTTTGCGATTTGATATTTGTGTCTATATTCAACTCTTTGTGACTACGCAATATCATGGTCACTTCCTCCAGTGATGTATTTCCGGCACGTTCTCCGATGCCATTGATTGTTACCTCAGCTTGCCTCGCTCCGTTGATCACACCGGCAATGGTATTGGCTGTGGCTACACCAAGATCATTGTGGCAATGTGTAGCGATTATTGCACGATCAATATTTTTAACATTGTTCATTAAAAATTTGATTTTTTGACCATATTCTTCAGGCAAACAATATCCTGTTGTGTCTGGTATATTTACAACTGTGGCTCCGGCAGCAATTACAGCTTCCACAACCCTGGCAAGATATACATTGTCTGTCCTGCCTGCATCTTCTGCATAAAATTCTACGTCCTCTACATATTTTTTTGCATAGGCGACAGCCCGCTTTGCACGCTCTATTATTTCATCTTCATTTGACTTGAACTTGTATTTTATATGAAAAGGTGAAGTACCTATTCCTGTATGAATCCTCCCTTTTTTCGCATATTTCAATGAGTCAGCAGCTACATCAATATCTTTTTCCACCGCCCGGGTCAATGCACATATTGTTGGATTGGTAACGGCTTTTGAAATTTCTACAACAGAATTAAAATCACCGGGGCTAGAAATAGGAAATCCTGCCTCGATTATATCTACACCCAGTTCTTCGAGGCGCTTAGCTAATTCAATTTTTTCAACAGAATTTAACTGGCAACCCGGGACTTGTTCTCCATCCCTCAAAGTGGTGTCAAAAATATATAATCTATCAGACATGATTTATTTAATTTTGTTGAGTAAAATGGAAGACGATAAACGCCTTCCATTTAGTGATTTTGCTAATTATTTTCAGGTCTCAATTTCCGAACGGCGGCTCCTGTAACCCACATTTCAGATTCTCTCAGCTCTTTTAATTCTTCATCCAATTTTTCCCGGTAGTCATCCTGACCATTTGAGTCAATTGATTTTTGTGCTTCTTCTCCGGCAGCAACCTTATCGTAAAGCTCTGCGAATACCGGTGCAGTCGCATCACGAAATTTCTTCCACCAATCCAACGCACCTCTTTGCGCAGTTGTCGAGCAGTTTGCATACATCCAGTCCATTCCATTTTCTGCAACCAAAGGATAAAGTGATTGTGTAGCTTCTTCGACAGTTTCATTAAACGCCTCAGAAGGAGAGTGGCCTTTGCTTCTTAGCAAATCGTACTGAGCTGCAAATATTCCCTGGATAGCTCCCATCAACGAGCCTCTTTCACCTGTCAGATCACTATATACTTCTTTTTTGAAAGTGGTTTCAAACAAGTACCCAGATCCAACACCAATCCCCAAGGCAATAGCTTTTTCGCTTGCATCTCCAGTATAATCCTGATGAATGGCAAAGCTGGAATTAAGTCCCTTACCCTCAACAAAAAGACGTCTGAGGCTTGTTCCAGATCCTTTTGGCGCTACAAGAACTACATTTACATTTTTCGGTGGTACAATGCCTGTTCTCTCTTTATAAGTGATGCCAAACCCATGAGAAAAATATATTGTTTTACCTTCTGTCAAATGCTTTTTGACTGTCGGCCACAGAAAGATTTGAGCAGCGTCAGATAGCAAGTAAAATATTACCGTACCTTTTTCAAGAGCCTCTTCGATTGTGAACAATGTCTCGCCTTCTACCCAGCCATCTTTCAACGCTTTGTCATAAGATTTAGAAGGTTTTCTTTGTCCAATAATTACGTTGAACCCATTGTCTTTCAGGTTAAGCGCCTGACCCGGTCCTTGCACACCGTAACCAATGATTGCAATTGTTTCATCTTTCATTACATCCCTTGCTTTTTCTAAAGGGAATTCTTCGCGAGTGACTACATTTTCTTCTACGCCACCAAAGTTAATTTTTGCCATTTTTTAATTTATTTTTCCGTTAGTATTATTTAATGAATGTGTATCTGATTGTTCCAATTCTTCAAGGAATGTTTCTGTCTTTCTTTTCGATTTTGAAACTGATATTCTTCCAGATCGCACAAATTCCAATACGCCATATTTTTTTAGAATATCAAATAGTGCACTGGTTTCATGCTTGTGCCCTGTTTTTTCAATTACAGTATAATCTTTCTCTATCACCAATATTCTTGCATTATTTGCCCTAACGATTTTTTCTACTTCCATTCCCCCAAGGAAAATTTTGGTAGGCACCTTATATAAAGCAATTTCCTGATAGTGGATTTCGTGCTCTTCGTAAACAAATGCGCCCAACACTTCTACGTGTTTTCTGATTTGCTTTACAATTTTTTCTACTTGCTCTTTCGTAGTCGTAAGCGCAATGGTGTACCTGCTCACACCTTCAACTTCAGATGCAGAAACATTGATCATATCAATGTTGAGTTTTCTTCTTGTGAAGACAATAGTTACTGCATTGAGTAAACCTGGTTTGTCTTCTGTAAGAATCGAAATGGTAAATTGCTTTTCGACTGCGTGTTCTGTGGAATCTTGATATATATCTGTCATTTTATTAAGGTCTAAAATTACTCTAAACGAATATTTGAAACGGAATCACCGGAAGCAACCATCGGAAAAACATTTTCTTCCAATTCTACTTTTACTTCAAGAAAATATGGCCCATCGTGATCGTACATTGTTTGTAAAGCTTCTTGCAAGTCTTTCCTTTGGCTAACTTGCTTTGCTGGAATACCATATCCATCCACGATTTTGATAAAATCTGGATTGCTCATTTCTGTAAATGAATATCTTTTTTCAAAAAACATTTGCTGCCATTGCCGTACCATTCCCAGAAAACTATTATTCAAAACAACAATTTTAACAGGAATATTATACTGAGAAATAGTTCCTAATTCCTGAATTGTCATTTGAAATCCTCCATCTCCTGAAATCGAAATTACCTTTTCATCCTTTTGCCCAACTTGCGCTCCCATTGCGGCAGGCAATGCAAAACCCATTGTACCCAAACCTCCGGAAGTAACAATATGGTTTGGCTTTTTATATTTATAATATCTTGAAGCAATCATTTGATGCTGTCCAACGTCTGAAACAACAATGGCCTGACCATCTGAAATCTCTGATAACAAACGAACTACTTCGCCCATTTTTAATTCAGGAGTTTCGGGATAGATATCTTTTTTGATAACCTTGTCGTACTCTATTTTTTCAAGAGCTTTAAATTCATCAATCCATTCCTTGTGATTTGCCTTGTTTATTTTAGGAATTAGAGCTTCCAAAGCCTGTTTTGCGTCGGCATTGATATCAACTTCAGTCTTGATTATTTTGTCAATTTCTGAAGGATCAATTTCTATATGTACTACCTTTGCTTTTGTAGCGTATCTTTTTACGTCACCGGTAACACGATCGTCAAATCGCATGCCTATGGCAATAAGTACATCACATTCATTGGTTAACACATTGGGGGCATAATTTCCATGCATTCCCAACATGCCAAAATAGTTGGGGTGATCTGGTGGGAAGGATGAAAGACCCAAAAGTGTAGATGCTACTGGAATATTTGCTTTTTGAGACAATTCCAAAACCTCTTTCTCAGCTCCGGAGATTAATACCCCATGCCCTGAAAGAATATATGGTTTTTTTGCATTGTTTATAAGTGCCGCAGCATCTTCAATGTCAGCATTGTTTATTTTGGGGTAGGGGTGATAACTCCTTATTTTTTCACATTGTTTGTATTCAAAGTCAAATTCATCAAATTGAGCATCTTTAGTAATATCTAATAGCACGGGTCCTGGCCTGCCTGTTTTAGCGATATAAAACGCACGCGCAATTGCTTCCGGAATCTCTTCCGCTTTTGTAACCTGATAATTCCATTTGGTTACAGGCATGGAAATCCCCAAAACATCAGACTCCTGAAAAGCATCAGTGCCAAGTAAGTGAGAGGGAACCTGGCCCGCAATGCAAACAATTGGCGTTGAGTCAATTTGTGCATCGGCAATCCCTGTTATTAAGTTCGTTGCTCCAGGCCCACTTGTAGCAAAACAAACGCCTACTTCTCCCGTGACACGTGCATATCCTTGGGCTGCATGTGCGGCCCCTTGTTCATGACGTACCAAAAGGTGATTGACTTTATCCTGATACTTGTACAATGCATCATAGATTGGCATAATTGCACCTCCTGGGTAGCCAAAAATGGTATCTACCCCTTCCGCCAACAACGAAAGCATTACCGCCTCTGATCCTGAAATTCTCATTTTCTTTTTAATCTTGTCGGTCGATGATTTTTTAATTGTGTCCATCTGTCCTCCCATAATAGAAATTTTAAATCGTAACACAGCCTTCTGAAGCTGTAGCTACTGTTTTAATAAACTTTTTTAGTATTCCTGAATTAGCCTCTACTGGAGGTTTAACCCAATTTTGTTTTCTTTTTTCAATTATTTCTTTAGAAAGATCTGCATCAATTCTATTTTTGATCGTATCGATGGTAATGATATCTCCATCTTTCAAAAGCCCGATAAGCCCTCCTTCAGATGCTTCGGGAGTAATATGCCCAACAACAAATCCATGAGACCCTCCCGAAAATCTTCCATCAGTAATTAAGGCGACATCTTTCCCAAGACCAGCACCTATCACAGCACCTGTTGGTTTTAGCATTTCAGGCATACCGGGAGCACCTTTTGGTCCTGAATGCCTGATAACGATTACATCTCCTTTTTTTACAGTTGATCCTATTCCTTCAATTGCTTCATATTCATCTTCAAAAACCTTTGCAGGTCCAGTGAATTTTTCGC
>CAZDRA010000104.1:0-15771 GCA_964507705.1 uncultured Roseivirgaceae bacterium
GTAGATGGCTTAAGAAGTGAAGAAAAACTATTGATCAGCAGATTTAAAAAAGATATTGAGAAAATTTAACATCCAACACCTTCTAAAATATTCTTCAATTTATTGCTTTGATAGAGCTAATATTATTTGCAAATAGTTGGCCTTCTTTCAGAAAATCATCCATAATTATCCTATTGGGCCTATCGCTTTTTCTTCATTTCAATCCCCTTAAACAGAAATAAATAACATTCCGTTCTCATATGATCATTTATTGATGTTCTATTTGATAATTACAAAAATCTGAGTTTCTTTGGGTTGGATAAGAATTTTTTCTCATGCTTAACCAAAATATAGAAAATTTTTCGCAGCGCCTGATATTGGGTGATCATCATTTTATTTCGTCAAGTAGTATTTTTAAACGAGCTATGCTGACGGGATATCTTAGTATAATGGTCATTGGCGTTTCCATATTATATATACTTTCCGATTTATATCTTGGCTTACCAAGTTCGCTCCTCATATATCTAACCCTTATAAATTTTGCTGTAATTTCTTTTTTCCTTAATCGCTCAAAACGTTACGAATTTGCCAAAATATTGTTACTTACTTCTGCACTACTCGTAATCTTAATATTCAGTGTTACTGATTCATTAGATAGCGGAATTTACTTCAATTTTTTCCCTCTTACAGTTGCAGCTTTTGCGCTTTTTGATTTTAAAGCCATACATAAGGGAATTATATTCACGTTATTTTCAACTGCTCTTTTATTAGCTGTATTTTATTACGATATACCCATATTGCCAAAGCGTATTGGTCCTGAAGAATCTGAAATATCAAATTTTTTATTGACCTTCCTCATATCAATTTTTGCCACTGTCTTGGTTATTATATTTTTAATAAAGCTCAATCACACAATTGAATCAAATCTTATCAATAAAGATAAATATCTAATTAAAACCACTGAAGAATTAAAAAGCAGCAAGCAAAGATTTGAATTGGCAATTAGTGGCTCCAACGCAGGCATTTACGATTGGGATATACAAAATAATGAGATTTATCATTCGCCAATGTGGAAGCAACTTTTAGGATTTGAGCCGGATGAATTAAATAATTTCTCGTTGGAAAACTATCATGAAATTGTGTACCCTGAAGATCAAGAAAGAGCAAAGTTTACTTTAGAGAGTCATTTGGCTGATGGATCTAAGTACGGAGTTGAGCTGAGATTAAGGACGAAAAATGGAGAATATCAGTGGTTTACTGATTCAGGTCAAGCGGTTTGGAATGAGCAAGGAGTACCGGTGAGAATGGTGGGGTCAATTATTAAAATTCATGCAAGAAAAATTGCCGAGGAGCGTATAAAAAAACAAAATAAAATGCTGGAAAAAGCCAATCTGGAATTGGACAATTTTGTATATAGCACTTCTCATGATATCAGATCACCGCTTACTTCAATACTTGGATTAATTAACATCGGAATAAAGTCTAAGGATAAAGCTGAAATCGCAAAGTGCTTTAATTTAATTGAATCGAGAGTTCATAGGTTAGACGAATTTATTGAAGATATAAATGATTTTTCCAGAAACATGAGAGTAGATAAAAAACTTAGAGAAATCAACTTGTACTACTTCATAGAAGATATTTTCAAGAACTATTTTATTGGCGATCAATTTGAACATATAGATGTCAGACTTTCTCTTCCATCAAATTTTGAAGTAATTTCTGACCCTCTTCGACTTAAAATTATCATTAAAAACATCTTATCCAATGCGAGTAAATTTTCTAATCATAATGAAAATAGTGCTTGGCTCAGAATTTCTGCCCTGAAGGTTGATGGGTCATTTCAAATTATTGTTGAAGACAATGGCGAGGGTATAAGGGAAGAATATCAAGGAAAGATTTATAACATGTTTTACAGAGCCTCAGAAAAATCTACCGGATCTGGTCTTGGGCTTTATATTGCAAAAGAAATGGTAACCAAATTAAACGGCACTATTAAACTGAAGTCAGTTTATGGCGAAGGTTCGCAATTTATTATTGAACTTCCTGATCATAATTTTTTACAAAATAAAGACATTTCTTCTGAAGAAGAGATAGAAATTTCTTAAAACTCTTTCCTGAATTTATCTATCAATTCAGCATTCATACTATAATAAATATGTGCCGACCGATAGTTGTTTTCCCTCATGTTTACTGTGATTCCCTCCTCAAAATAAAAATATGAATCGAGTATAAAACCAGGATAGTTTACCTTTAAATCCGGGGCGCCATATATTTGAACAACACTGTTGTCTTCGTCCCAAAAATTCAAGCCGCTTTTAGTTTTTGTGTCTTTGGCAATAGAAAAATAATATGCCGGAAAGCTTGATACTTTTATCTGGTTAATGGCATTGTCTTTAAAAAAGATGTATGAAACCGGAATTGTAAGTAAATGTTCATACTTAATATAATAGTCAAATCCTATGGCGCATTCCAAGGCAATTTCCGGATCTTCATTAAATAACTCTTCAGCCAAATAATCTTCATAAGTCTTTAATTCACCACCAAACCCTAATATGCTGACCACTTCTTCAAAAGATTGCCCAAGCTTTAGCTTTCCTATTCCGACACCTTCTTCGATTAATAAGTTTTTATTATTCAATACAAAGGATGTAGATATAATAAAAATCAATACGTAAAATAATTTCATGATCAAGTTTTGTCTTTAAAATATTGAATTTGGCAATTACTCTGATAATTACCAAATTCTATTTGTAAATGAATTTACGCTTTGCGAAATTTACTATCATGATTGCTCAAGCGATTAGTAGAAAATCATACTTTTAAATAATGAAGGCAGTTCACAAAATATTTCAACCATTGGTTTTATTAATGATCTTGCAAATTGGTTGCAATGAAAAGTCTCTTGAATCTAAACGTCCGAATATCCTATTTGCCATTAGTGATGATCAATCCTTTGCACATACCAGCTTTTCAGGTAGTAAATTCATTCTGACTCCGGCATTTGATAAAATTGCTCGTGAAGGGGTGTATTTCACAAATTGCTATGCTGGATCTCCCGGTTGCGCCCCTTCCAGAAGTTCTTTAGTGACGGGACGTTATCATTGGCAAAACGAACAATCGGGACAACATGCTTCTTCATGGTTAAAAAAACATATTCCTTTCATCGACCTATTAGATAAAAATGGATATGCCACCGGTCTCACCGGTAAAGGGGTAGGTCCTTTCCGATATGCACGCGATGAAAAGGATTCTCTTTGGAGAAAAACCAATGCTGGTGGAATTCAACATAGTTCAATTTCGTATGATGACGTCCAAATCAATGCACAGTATGCAAATGGTATTTCTAAAAAGAACTATTATGAAAATTTTAAATACTTCATGGAAAATGTCCGTGAAAATAAACCCTTTTTCTTTTGGTATGGAGCGCATGAACCACATAGAGCTTACGAAAAAGATTCATGGAAACGGATGGGTAAAAAGGTGGAAGATGTTGATGTTCCCGGGTTTTTACCTGATGACGATTTGATCCGTGGAGATATATTGGACTATGCAGTTGAAATTGAGTGGTTTGATCTGCACCTTCAATGGATGCTGGAATATCTCGAGACGACTGGTGAATTGGAAAATACCATCGTAATTGTAACAGCAGATAATGGCATGCCATTCCCCAGGGCCAAAGCCAATTGTTTTGAATATGGTGTTCATGTACCTCTGGCAATAAGATATCCTAAGAATTTCCCAGGAGGCCGAATAGTTGAAGATCCGGTTAGCTTTATTGATTTTGCTCCAACTATTTTAGAATTGACCAATACAAGCTCTGAAGGCATGCTACTTATTTCAGGAAAAAGCATATTGAACCTGCTCATTTCAGAAAAGGAAGGAATAGTCGATAAATCCAGGAAATATGCCATAGCAAGTAGAGAAAGACATTCTTCTTCGAGGTACATGAATGTTGGATACCCACAGCGCGTAATCAGAAGTAAAAATTTTATTTATATCTGGAACATCAAACCTGAGCGATGGCCTGCTGGGGCTCCTCAAAAATTTGATCCTGAAAGTCCAGCCGTTCTACTGCCAATGTACGGAGTGGATGATCAAGGTAAATACATAAAAGATGCTGCCTTCACAGATATTGATGATTGTCCTTCAAAAACATTTATTATTGAAAATTATCAGGATAATGAGATTCAAAGGTATTTCGAATTGGCCCATGGTAAAAGACCAGAAGTAGAACTGTATGATGTTCTAGCAGATCCCTTTTGTTTAAATAATTTAGCTGAGATTTCTGAGTATGGAAACATTAAAGATGAGCTGAAGAGTGAGTTGATGCAGGTGTTGAAAAACACAAATGATCCTCGAGTTGCCGGACCGGATACCGAAATATTTGACAGTTATAAAAGATACTCGAGAATAAGAAATTTTCCAAAACCAGACTGGGCTGAAAAGTAATATGCATAACTATTTAAAACTCCTATCTTCATAGTCTTTTATTGAGCCTAATATATAATCCCACAATTGTTCGTAAGGTACAATCTCGTATTCAACATAGACATTGCTTATCACTTTATTTTCTAATAGCTTTTTTATCAAATATTTACTTTTTTGAATGATCAGCTTTCGATTCAAGTCATTCTCTACGACGATGCTAATTAGCTTATAAAAAGTCCTGGTTCTATAGCTAAAATTTTCTTTGAAGTGATTGGCCATATACTCTTTCAATATATTTCTTCTTTCGACCAGCTCGTCAATCTGACCATACCCAAGAAAATATATAAACTGCAAAATTATCAATGCAAAATTAAAGCCCTCTTTATTTTTACTAAAACCTGGAACCTTCTCTGCAAAATTTAACTCTTGAAAGTTTATTAAGTAAAAATTTTCAGAATTAATCATTTTCAGATAAGCATCGAATAACTTCCATTTGTCTTTTTGGTTATCAGATAATTTTTCAAATGTTTTATTCGCAAATACATTATTAATGATTGCATTTGAGGTAGCATAATTCTTGCAATAAATCGATGTTAGGAAATATATTGCGGAAAGATTATACCAATTTGTAGATGACTTCTCTACATGATCAATTTTACTTTCAATAAAAGTTATACCATCAGAAAAATTCCAACTTTTGAAATAGGCAAAAGCCATGGATTGTATTATATAATTATAATCAATCCTGTAAATATTTAGTTTTTTACCTCTTAATTTTCCATTCTCTACTTCTTTGAGAATATTAATAATCGCCTCAAAATCACCTGTCAATTCTTTATGTAGAAGGGTGAGCTTAAATAAATATTCAAAAATATTGAATGAATTAGTTTCTTTCCAGTTTTTTTCAAGCGTATATATAATATCCTCAACCTTTTTAAGATTCTTTTTCCTTGAATTGATGGACTTCACAACCATCATTTTTATGAAATAGTAAAGTTCTCTTGACTCTACTTCCTTATTGTATAATATTCTGGCTTTATTTAGATCATTTAAAATATCTCCAAATAAATGAGGCTGGCAATTTTCACTATATATTTTTATCAGGTCTTCAAAGCAACTTATTTTATGTTTTGTTAATTCATATTTATTGGTCGTAGCAAGTGCTTTTAATATCAAACTTCCAGCGATTTTATTTTCTCCAGTAAAAATTAGCATTTTGGCTTGATGCAATTGTTGAATACATTCCTGCTCAAAATGAAATATAGATTTTTGATTATTATCTGTGAAATCAAGAAAAATCATGTGGTTAAGTAGCTTTTGTTTTAACCTTGATTTTAACATTCTGTACCGATCGTCATCACTTTTTGTATTATAAATCAACTTTGAAGCATCGTCGTCCGATTTAATATCTCCGCTCTTAATATGTTTGTAAAATATATTTTCTTTACTTAGATTTTCACTAATATATTTGAATTCGAGCAATGGATATTGTCGTTGTTTCCTATTAGATATTATCTCAACAAGTTTCTTTATATCTTCCATAATAACTTAAGCCTTGATCCAATCAATTTGCATAAAAATATTTTTTTGAATAATCCTTCAAGCATCAATTTTATGTACGTTAACTTAGTAGAAAGTTAATAAATGTTTATGTTATTGTTCACTATTTTTCCTAAGATATTTTCTTTGTATAAGGCAAAATTGAAACCAAACAGAGAAAAGTTATTGATAATTTAATGAGTATTTGCCAAGGTAACAATCCAATGCTAAAACAATAATCTGAAAAAAATGTTTGGCCGTTAAATAGGAATAATGTCTTCATTAGATATAGAATGGAAATGAAAAACCAATCAGAGAGAGGCATGCTTACACTCCCAAATTTACCTGACACTTATATTAAATATCTGACGCTACCCTTTTTTGAATAAAGGATAATATTTCTTCAATACTATCCGGGTGAAACCAGGTAAACTCATTATCTTTTTGAAACCAAGTCAATTGCCGTTTGGCGTATCTCCTCGTGTTTCTTTTGAGTAATCTTATTGCTTCTGCTTTGTCATATTTATTATCCAAATATCCAAATATCTCCTTATACCCAACGGTCTTCAGTGCGTTTAAACTTCTCTTGTCAAAGAATTGTTCTGATTCTTCAAAGAGACCAGCTTTGATCATATCCTCAACCCTCTGGTCAATTCTGGTAAACAATTCTTTGCGATCTCTATTCAGTCCGATCTTTATAATTTCAAAATCACGTCTCACACTATTATTCATTCGGAACGAAGAATATGGATTTCCTGTTCCGCGACATATTTCTAACGCCCTCACAATTCTTTGCGGATTGCTCCGATCTACAATGTTATAATATTCAGGGTCTTTAATTTTTAATTCTTCCAAAAGTGCTGAAAGTCCATGAGTTTTGAGTTCAGCGTAAAGCGAGTCACGAAACCGAATATCTACATCGGGCATATCATTCATGCCCTGACAAACAGCTTGAATATATAATCCCGATCCACCTGTCATAATCGCAAAATGACTTTTGTTGAATAATTGTGGAAGGAGGTTTAATGTAGCTCTTTCAAATTTTCCTGAACTATATTCCTCGTTGATTGAAATAAAATCGACAAAATGATGGCGTACATCCAGCATTTCTGCCGAAGTGGGCTTGGCCGTGCCAATGGAGAGCTCTTTGAAAAATTGTCTTGAATCTGCAGAAATAATATCGCACTTCAGTTTGCGGGCAATATTTATAGACAAACTTGTCTTTCCCACAGCCGTAGGTCCGGCAAGGACAATCAAGTAGCGCTCATTTTTCAAAATATTGAAATAATTTTTTAGTTGGAAATATTGAACAAATTAAGGCGAATGGTTCTCGAAATAGCAAAAATCTTATAAAATGTTTAATTTTATGTAGTAAATATTATGAATTAAGTTAGATGCCAAAAGAAAATAATAGCAATATATTAGTTGATTCTCTGGAGCCCACCATGCTGATACAGCAAACAACTCCTTATCAAATTCCAGCCAAGTGTGTGCTAAAAGTTGAGTTAGGAATAATATCAGAGGTACAAGAGGCAAAAAATAATTTATTTGAATTTAGCTCAAAGTTAGTAGGAAAAAACATCGAGGCTATACTTCCAGAATTTCAACCCGATGGCAATAAATCGATAATAGTATTTCAATCTATTATTGACGATCTGCAAACAGGACACCAGGTGTTTATTAACCTACAAATCAGGGTTTCGTTAAATGAATTATTTCTCTCAGATATAAATATATTCAAGTTCGAAAAGAATAAGTATTATCTTAACATAAGCCCAATAAAGAGTGAAATTTCTAGTTTAACTAAAAAAATAACGATTGACGAAACGGTCAATTTTAATAATCTTATTGTTGATGGTGCCTTAATGTTTAAGTGCTACGATTCAAATGGCAAAGTTTATTATTTAAACTCAGCATACCTGGAGTTTACAGCTACTTCTTTTAGCCAACAACTCAAAGACGGTTGGCTAAAAACTATTGATATTGGAGATAGAGACAGGGTAAAAAAAGTGATGTCCTCCGCCCTAAAAAATCGTGAAAAATACAATGTTAGTTACAAACTGGAAAAATCTGATAACAGTTTTACAATGGTTTATGAATCGGGCATACCAGTATTTGACCGAAGTGGAGCATTTAATGGTATTGCCGCAGCTATCATAGATATTAATGATATTGAATCTAAAAGAGAACGACCTATTTTAAAAAACGAGGAAGTAATTAGTGAGTTAGCTGAGTCTGCTCCGGTGCTATTCAAAATGTCGAATAGTAAGAATGAGTTTTACTATTTCAGTAACCAGTGGATCAATTATACAGGAAAAAGCCTCAAGGAACAAAAACATAATGGATGGTGGAGCAGTATTTTCAAAGAAGATATTGATGCTGTGAAAACCTCCATTGATGCTGCGTTCAGCAAGCGAAAAAAATATGGCATAATCTATCGAATTAATAATAGATTCCATCAAATACGGTGGGTTCATGAAGCCGGAATACCGCTGTATGAATCGGAAGGTGAGTTTTCTGGGTATATTACTGCAACAATTGATATTACTGATAAAAAGGTTGAAGAAGATGAGCGCAATCTTCAGCAGGCTTTACAGGAATCAGAAAGAAAACTACATGACTCTTTAGAAAAATCTCATCTTATTGCTTTTTCTCTGGATAGAGAAGGGAAAATTACTTTTTGCAACGATATGCTGAGTAATGTTACCGGTAAAGAAAAAAAGGAAATTGTTGGCAAATATTTTTATGAATGTCTATTTCCTCCCAATCTACAAAAAGAAGCCAAAAGTTTTTTGCACAGTATCATTCATAATAGTGGTTATGTCAATACATTCGAAGGGCACATCGTTCATAAAAAAGGCAAACATGTTATTCTGAAACTAAGCTCAGTTGTATTGTATAATGCCAAAGGACTTATTGCCGGAGTCACTTTGGTTGGAGAAAATGTAACTGAAAAACGAAAAATCGCCGAAGAGCTTAAAAGAAGCAGTGAGCAACTCAAAGAACTATTTGACAATGCGAATGACCTGATACAAATATTTAGTCTTGATGGCCAGCTACAGTTTGTAAATAAAATCTGGAAAGAAAAGTTAGGCTATAGTGATCGGGAAATACAAAAAATTAAATTTAGCGATATTGTTCACCCTGATTATAAAAGCAAAACATCCATTGCGCTTGATTTAATACTTGAAGGTAAAAACGTTGATAAATTTGAAACCGTTTTTATATCCAAGGACGACCAAAAAATATACCTTACAGGAGGAGTAAATTGCTCTTTCAGAAATGGTAAACCTATTGAATTCAGGGGAATATTTCACGACATTACTGAAAGAAAAAGAGCGGAAAAAGCTCAATCTCTCTATTACAAAATTGCAAATATGGCGATTCACAGCTCCAATATCGAGTCGTTGTTTGAAAATATCCATCATGAATTGGGCAACATCATAGATGCTAAAAATTTTTACGTAGCCTTAGTAGATCAGAATAATAATAAACTCAATTTTCCTTATTTTGTTGATGAGCATTCAAATAGTACCGATAGTAAAGAGCGCACATTGAGCAACGGTCTTACGGAGTATGCCATGGGCTCCAACAAACCTCTCTTTCTATATGAAAAGGATATTATAAACCTGGAGTATCATGGTAAAGTCACTATGAAAGGGGAGATTCCAAAAATTTGGCTTGGCGTACCATTAAAGATTTCAAATCGAGTTATCGGAATTATTTCTTTGCAATGTTATTCGATCAAAAATACATATACCTTCAAAGACCTTGAACTGTTGGATTTCATCTCAGGTCAGGTTGCATTGGCCATAGAGCGGAAACAAAAGGAGCATAAAATCTATGAGCAATCTGCACGATTAAAGGCTATTTTTGAAAGTAGCAGCCATCTGATTTGGTCAGTAGATAAGGATTATGGCTTCACTTCCTTTAACCAAAATTACTTTAAGGCAAATAAAGATTTTTATCATCTTGATTCTATCGTAAAAAGTAAAAAGAGAAAAAAAATAAAGATTTTATCTCAAGAAGATCTATTCTGGAAAGAAAAATATCAGGAAGTGTTTGAAGGAAATTTCATGCATTTTGAAACTTCCCTGAAAAGCAAAAACAACTCGCAGGAAATATGGAAGGATATTTACTTAAACCCAATTTACCAAGAGGATGGAACCATCCAGGAGGTATCAGGTATTGCACATGATATTACTGAAAAGAAATTTTCTGATTTGGCACTACTTGAAAGCGAAGAGAAATTCAGGAGTATTTTTGAGTCTTTTCAGGATATTTATTTTCGATGCGACAGAAAAGGCACAATTATTATTGTGAGCCCTTCCGTCAAAGAATTACTGGGCTATGATGAAGATTTTGTGATAGGGAATAACATTGTTAATTTTTATCCTAATGTTGATCTCTCAAAGAAATTGGTGAAAACCTTGTTACGCAAAAAAAGTTTGAGAAACGTTGAGGCTTCATTAAAAACCAAATCTGGGAAAGAACTACAAATTCTTTGCAACATTAGGGTGTTATTTAAAAACAATGAGTATGCATATGTCGAAGGTGTAGCAAGAGACATTACTAAACTTAAAAAAGCTAATATCGAACTTCAAAAAGCTAAGGAAGTAGCAGAACGTTCTCTGAAAGTAAAAGAAAGTTTCCTCGCTAATATGAGTCACGAAATACGAACACCAATGAACGGAGTTATAGGTACAATTGACTTGATGAATAACACAACACTGGATGAGGAGCAGCATAGATATATCCAAACCATTAAAAAATCATCTGAGACCTTGCTCATTATATTGAATGATATACTGGATTTATCAAAAATTGAAGCGGGGAAATTTGAGTTGAAGAAGATACCAATAAAACTGAAGGGTACTTTAGAAAAATTATATGCATTGTTTTCGCAGCAAGCAAATGCCAAAGATATCAACCTGTACTATCACATGGACAAAAACCTTCCTGAGAAAATATTACTGGATGAAACAAGACTATTACAAGTACTTTCCAATTTGACATCGAATGCAATAAAATTTACTGATGGTGGAGGCTCAATCAATATCAGCCTGAAAACAATTGTAAAAAACGAGGAGAAAAACATTATTAAAGTTGTCGTTAGCGACAGTGGTATCGGGATTTCGCAAGACAACGTAAATAAGCTATTTAGTAGTTTTAGCCAAGTAGAAGATTCAACCACAAAAACATTTGGAGGAACTGGTTTGGGGCTTTCCATATCCAAAGAACTGTGTAAGCTTATGGGTGGAGATATAGGTGTGTTTTCGGCCCTTGGGCTGGGTAGCTCTTTTTGGTTTACTTTCGAGGCCGAAGAGACTTTAGAAGAAGTAATTGATGAAGATGAATTGATGAAAAAAGATGTACGCATAAGTAATTTTTTCAATGATATAATTCCAAAAGTTCTTCTTGTTGACGATAATATGGTTAATCGCCAGGTGGCTGGTGAAATCATGAAAAAATCTGGGTGTCAAGTCAGTGTTGCTGTTAATGGTCAGGATGCCATAAAAAAAGCAAAAAAGGGAAATTTCGATATGATTTTTATGGACATCCAAATGCCCGACATGGACGGTGTGACAGCCACAAAAAAAATTAAGGCTCTGGGAATAAAGAACCTTGGCCCAATTATAGCCATGACAGCCTATTCGATGAAGGAAGACAAGGAGCGCTTTATAAAGTCTGGATTAGATGACTACATTTCGAAACCAATTAAAGCCAGCGAATTGTTAAATAAAATACGATCAATTCTTCATATTGAAAAAAGTGATAAAGAAGTTAAACTTACTACTGTCAATGAAAAAGAATGCATCATTAATTTTGAAATTGTTGAACAACTCAAAAAATATGGTGGAGAAGATATGGTGATGAATGTTTTTGCTGATTTTGAAAACGAAACCACTGAACAAATCGATAGTTGTATTCTTTCTTTGAATGATGACAACTACAAAAATATTTTGATTAATTTGCATACGCTAAAAGGAAATGCCTCAACTTTAGGAATAGAAAAAGTGACCAATATTACCATTGAAATTGAGGATAAACTTAAAAATGAAAAAAGGATTTATAAAGGCCTTGGCAATCAATTAAAAGAATTGAAACAACGCTTTGAAGAATTTAAAAAATATTATCCGACTTTCTTAAATTGAATCATTCAGCCTAATAATTAATATAATTTTATAAATGCCACCACATCCATATAAAGTATTTATTAATAATTAAGACTAAATAATAACATCATGGAATTAAAAAAAGTACTTATTGCCGAAGATAGTTCAGTTATTCAAAATCTTACAAAAAGAATACTTCAGGCTCAGAATTATGAAATTTTTTCTGCAAAAAATGGACTTCAGGTGCTCCAAATGTTAGAAAAAAATAGTTATGATATTATTCTTATGGATATCAATATGCCAAAAATGAATGGCATGGAATGCGCTCAAAAAATCAGGGAGTTGAATGACCCCATAAAGGCGAAAATTCCAATAATGGCTATTACCGGAAATGCTCAAAATTATTCTAAAGAAGATTTTAATAATTCCGGGATAAATGAGTATCTCCAAAAACCATTGAATTTTGATCAGCTTGTTGAAATGGTAAAGGATTTAACAAGTTAAATGGAGGTTAGATATTCAAGGCATTTCCTCAACAAATTGGAAGATATCTTTTCCGAATCAGATTATATTTTAAGATATGAAAAAGGCCATTTCAAGTCTGGATATTGCATTATTAACGACACAAAAGTTGTGGTTGTAAATAAATTTTATTCAATGGAAGGGAAAATCAATTGCCTTTTAGAAATAATTAAATCTATAGAATTCAATTTCTCGAAACTAAATCCTAAAAACCTGAATTTGTACAAAGAAATCAGGATAGAGAATTGAGTTGTAAAGTAACTTTTTTAGGGACTGGAACTTCCCAAGGTGTCCCTGTAATTGCATGTAATTGCAAAGTTTGCAAATCTAAAAATCCAAAAGACCAACGACTGCGAACGTCCATATTGGTAGAAATGGAAGGGTTCAATATAATAATTGACTCCGGACCCGATTTTAGATTTCAAGTATTAAGAGCAGAAATTCAAAAACTGGACGCCATTTTATTTACGCACCAGCACAGAGATCATATTGCAGGATTAGATGATGTAAGAAGCTTTAATTTCAAACAAAAAAAAGCAATGCCCATTTATGGGAATGCAGTGGTAATTGATCAGCTAAAATGCGAATATCACTATGTATTTGAAAATAATTATCCCGGTATCCCTCAGCTTGATATTCGACAAATCAGCAATAAACCATTCCAAATTGAAAGCATTGAAATCATTCCTATAAAGGTATTGCACAACAAACTTCCGATTCTAGGATTTAGAATTAAAGATTTTACCTACATCACTGATGCTAATTATATTTCTGAAAAAGAGATAAACAAAATAAAAGACACCAAAATCCTTGTGTTGAACGCACTTCAAAAGGATAAACACAGGTCGCATTTCACATTGGATGAGGCACTAAAAGTTATTGAAATTGTGAAACCCGAAAAAGCCTTTTTAACCCATATGAGTCACAACATAGGATTGCATGAGGAAGTATCAAAAGAATTACCAAAGAACGTATTTCTCGCATATGATTGTCTTTCAATTTCCATTTGAGCGATGCACAATAACTACTACTTTTTAAAGCAACTCTCAAGTCAATTAAAAAATGAATTGGTTGGTTACGAATTTGCCGAAATTTATAGTCAGACTAAAAATGAACTGGTAATATGTCTCTATAATGAAAATGAAGAAAAATTCATTCTGGTTCATTTAGACCCTTCATTTTGCTGTCTTTCATTTCCACAAAAATCAAATCGCGCAAGAAGAAATAGTGTAAATCTTTTCCCATCAATAATTGGTCAACAGATAAGTGACGTTGTTCAGATTGAGCAAGACAGAAGTTTCTATTTCGAATTAGGCAACAATTTTCAATTGCTCTTTAAGATGCATGGCAATAGAGCAAACATCATTTTATTTCATGAAAGAAAAATAATTGAAGTATTCAACAAAAAGCTGAAACAAGATTACAGCATTATGTTAAATGATCTTTCAAAATCTCTGATTACCAATGAGGATTCATTTAATAGTGTTGAGGGAAATATTAGTCAACTAATGCCAACTTTTGGAAAAACATTTGATTTGTATTTTGAAAAAATAAATTATGATCAATTAAACTTGAAAGCCAAATACCAATGTTTTGTATCATTACTCAACTATCTCCAAAATCCTGAATTCTTTATCCATATAAATAGCGATGGGATTCCTGTACTAAAATTATATAAAATTGATGATAATGACTTGAGGTTTATACAACCAAGCGAAGCACTAAATATTTTTTACAAAAAATATATTTCGACTGTTGGCTTGGAAAAAGGGAAGGCTGAAATAAAAAAAACTTTAACTGCAAAAATCAGAAAAAGTGAATCGTACATTACAAAATCATCTAGTAGGTTAAAAGTACTGGTTTCTAAAACAAATTATCAAAATATTGGTGATTTGATAATGGCCAATTTACATAATATCAAACCATATTCTACAGAAATACATCTTGAAGATTTCTATTCAAGAGAACCAATACTAATTCAACTAAAATCATTGCTAACGCCGCAGATGAACGCTGAGAATTATTACCGGAAAGCCAAAAATCAGCAAATTGAAATAGATACTATAAAGAAAAATATCTCCCTAAGGGGAAAACAAGTCGAAGAGCTGGAAAAACAAATTGAGGAGTTGAGTCAAATTTCCAGTTTAAAACAAATAGGCAAAAAGACCACTAAAAAGCCTTCGAAAAAAGAATTACCTTTTCATAAGGTCAATTTCATGGCGTATGAGATTCTAATTGGGAAAAATGCTAATAAAAATGAACTCTTAACATTTGGATATGCTCGAAAAAACGATCTCTTTTTGCATGCAAAAGATGTAGCCGGATCTCACGTGATCATTAAAAAAAAGACAAATCAGAATATCCCAAAAAAAGTAATTGAAAAGGCAGCAGCATTTGCAGCATTTTACTCAAAAAATAAAACAGCTTCTTTATCCAGAGTATTATATACTCCTAAAAAATATGTCCGAAAAGTCAAAGGAGCTCCACCCGGAGCTGTAATTATCGAAAAAGAGAGCGTGGTTTTGGTTTTACCTCAAAAAATTAATTACAATTAAAAAATCAGGTTTTCTTTTGATTTAAGGTTATCTACTGGAAAAAACTGGACGTATTGAACACTGGAAATGGAAGCAATTATATTTTTAAATTCATGTTCGGAAATTGAATCCTCAAAACCATTGATTATTATAAAATAATCAAAACGTTTTAATTCAGGGACGAGAAAAACTGAGTCACTTTCGTATAGGTCAACAGACTTGTTTCTTAATAATTTAAAACATTTATGCTCAGTCTTATAAAGAAAATTTGAGATTATTAAATTTTTACTTTTCAAGAAATCAATCTCTATGTCTTGATTTTTATCAAGTTGAATATCAAATTCTTTATTTAAAAGCCAGGCAAATTTATATTCCTTTAGTGGAGAAATAATCCCAACCAAAGAAAAATCATAATTAATTTCAGCCTCTAATCTTCTTTTCTTCATTATTGAGTATTCATTATTTGCTCAAAGTAAATGAGATAAAAGAATTCAACCTTGCATATATTGAGCTTAGCGAAATTCATAAACTATTGAAATAGTGTTTACAAAAGTAAATTTAAATCCATTAAAATATGCTCTAAAATGATTTAAACACATAAAAATCTAACTTTAATAAAATTGTTTGACATTGAATTGCGAAATGTATTTCTT
>CAZDRA010000105.1:0-7242 GCA_964507705.1 uncultured Roseivirgaceae bacterium
GGGTTTTGAAAAGGTTTTCAGGATCTATACCGGGGTAGTGGTTGTTCAGGGTCTGCGGATTTTCTGTAATTGCTATAATTTGCTTTGGCTCAATAATACTATGCTCATTAGATATTGGTTTATAATTTTCGTTTCCTATCGAAATGGTTTTTAAGTCAATATATTTTTCTGATGCATTATAAATTTCCACGAAATCTACCCCATTTGTCCAAGGGTCAAATAGAATTTCATTGACGATGAGATCGAGGCTGTCGGCAGTTTCTGGTAATACAAAATTTGATGAGGTTGATTGTTGTACGTTTCCTGCACAATCGAACAAGTTTTTTATGGTGAGTTCATATCTGATCTGAGGTAAAATGGGCGAATCAAATGATATGGCAATGCTGGATAATTCGGGTAATTGTAATTTGGCGATTTGAATTCTGATCTTGGGCAACACAGAAATATTTTCAATGCTTATATTTTGCGTGCTTATTTTTTCATCCAAATAAATGATTACTGAAGTATCGGAAATAGCTATTACTTGTGTGATTTGAGGGGCTGAAAAATCAGTCATAATTTCTTTTGATGCATTTTCTGTTCCCGGCGTTCCTCCTGATGGATCTTTTGATGCCTTCCAATTTTCCCGGCCTTTGCAAGGAAATGCCGTATCGATCATTTCGAGAGACCAGCCGCCATCATCCTTGTCGATAGATTGATACCATGAGTTGGAATAATTTATTGAAAATACCAGCTCTTCAAGTTGGTTTAGTATAATGACTGATTCACCCCGATTGTTGAGTGAAGGCCAGTTAGAGATTTTTATCGTTCGCCCATAATTTTCAAAATGTTCTACTGCCGAACTCTGACAAAAAATAATATACTCATTTGGTGAAATTACGAGGTTAGGAATATTTACCGTGTCATTACCAACCACAAGGATTGCCTGGTTTATATAGAATATATCATCATGCGGATTGTGAATCTCCAAGAATTCGTATTCCGGCAGGTCAACTCCCGGTGTGGGATCGGCCATGATCTCGGTGACCAATACATCTCCAAAACCCACAATGTAGGGCTTTCGATAAATAAATGTAGTGTTATAATTATCCAGACTATTGGTGAATAAATCTTCAATTCCATTGATTGTAATTTGATTTTCTATTTTATCAGCAAATTTATTTTGGAATAGAAGAACCATCGTGCTGTCGTTTTGCAAAGTGGCAGAATATGGATTTCCAATACTATTATTGACATTATAATTTTGAGTATCAGCTGCACTGGATTCCGAAAGTCTTTCATTAAATTTTATGACAAGCGAAGAATCTGAAAGTGCAAATATTGTATCAATCTGAGGAGGGTCGTTATCGATATAAGCTTCTCCGGTAATCGCCAGATCATCGAAGAAAAATTTTGTAGATCTGGTAGAAGTGTAGTTGCACAACACACCAAAATACTTGCTAAAAAAATGTGTGCTGTCTATGGCTATTCCTTCAGAAATGAAATTGGAGTCTAAATCTTGATCAATTAAAACCTCCCATTTATTTGCTGGAGATTTGGTGACTTTTATTATGATTTCCACGATGCTCAAATCGACACGATCATCCATGCCATCAATAATTTTTTCGACCTCAGATTTATCTCCCGTTTGTTTGTACAGGCTTACTTCATCTTGCGAATTACCTATCCGTACAAAATATCCATTCAGTGGCCCTTTTAAGTTTTCGCTATCCGAAACAAGATAGATATCCATGTAGTTGCTGGAAGAAGGGTTGAAGTCCAGCTTTACATAAAATATCCAGGATGCACTACTGATTATTTCACTTCGGACAGCAAGATAGGATTGATCTTTTTGAGCAGGGGCTAATAATTGAAGCTGATTTTGCGGATTGACTATAAAGTTACTTGTGTCACCAGACCATGTCGGATTATCAGTAAAATTGCCATCAGAGAAATCATCATTAATTTGCGAAAAGGCAAGGGAAGTTATTATTGTTTGCGTGATGACTAAAATTATGAAGCGGAGATTCATGTTTTTTCAGAGAGCTATAATTAAATATTTCACGCAAAGAGCGCAAAGAAAGGTGCAAAGAATAGTAAAGATTTATAAGTTATTGACAATGCGATGAATTCCATCTTTTAACATTTTTTTATTGAAATTAATAAGTAATACAAGTTTTATGTTTGATAACCTCAAGTAAGTAAAAGTTTGCGCAAAATGAACCGGGGCAAGGTTTTCAATTGATTTTACTTCAATTATTACTTTTTCATTTACAATCAAATCTATTCTATATCCAACGTCTTGTTTTATATTTTTATAAACAAAAGGCATAGGCACTTGCTGCTTCACAACAAACCCAATCTCTCTTAAGGGGACCTCAAATCAAACGCTAAAGCTTTTTCATAGGCAGACTCGAGTAAACCTAGGCCTATGGTTTTGTGTAATTCTAATGCGGCACCAATTATTTTATATGAGATTTCATTTTCATTCATCTATAATTTTCATTTTTATTTCCACTCTTTGCGTGAAAATAATGTTTAACTAATTTGTCTTAAACGCAATTCAATAATTCTAAAAATATTAACTTTGCAACCCAATTTATAATCGGGTTATTTTTAACCTTTCAATATAAGTAATTTACAATGAAAATAGCAGTAGTTGGCGCCACAGGGCTTGTAGGAGGAGAAATTTTGGAAGTACTGAATGAAAGAAATTTTCAGTATGATGAATTGTTGTTGGTAGCTTCTGAGAGATCAGTAGGCAAACAGATGGATTATAAAGGAAAATCCTATACTGTAATCGGGCTGGCAGGTGCTGTATCTCAAAAGCCAGATATCGCTATTTTCTCAGCAGGCGGAAGCACCTCGATAGCATGGGCACCAAAATTTGCCGAAGTAGGAACAATCGTAATCGACAATTCTTCTGCCTGGAGAATGAACCCAAATAACAAGTTAATTGTTCCCGAGATCAACGCCAAAGAATTGACAATTGATCATCGCGTGATCGCCAATCCAAATTGCTCGACCATCCAAATGGTGGTGGCTCTGGGGCCATTGCACGAAAAATATAAAATGAAACGCATCGTAGTTTCTACCTATCAGTCCGTCACCGGATCGGGCAAGGGCGGTGTAGATCAGCTCAACAATGAACGAACGGGAACAGAATGCGACAAAGTATATCCGCACACCATTGACATGAATGTATTGCCTCATATCGATGTTTTTCTGGACAATGGATATACAAAAGAAGAAATGAAAATGGTGAATGAAACCAGGAAAATTTTCTCTGACGATAGCATTCAAGTGACTGCAACGACAGTTCGGCTACCAGTGATGGGCGGACATTCAGAATCGGTAAATGTAGAGTTTGAAAAGGATTTTGATCTGGATGAAGTTAGGGCTTTGCTTTCTGATGCAGAGGGAATAATTGTACAGGACGATGTAGCAAATAATATTTATCCAATGCCGCTAAATGCCCATAAAAAGGATGAAGTATTTGTAGGTAGATTGAGAAGAGATGAGTCGCAACCAAACACACTTAACATGTGGGTAGTGGCTGATAATCTGAGAAAAGGTGCCGCCACCAATGCCGTACAGATCGCCGAATATATGGTAGAAAACAATTTGATTCAGCAACTTCAAGACTAATATGATTGACCAACTTCTGACACCGGAAGTTCAAAAATTTATAAAGGATCATCAACACGATGATCCTTTTTCGCTTTCGCTAAATAGTAAGCCTCAAAAGGATTTTCCTCTAAAAGAGGCCATCGAACAAATCCATGCGCTACAAAAAGCCAAGCACAAACTTGCCGCTTGGGTTACTACTGAAAATATCATCTGGCCAGTGCCTGTTTCCGTTGAGCAATCTTCGTCTGAGATCACAGCGAAGTTCAAAGCTGAGCTAATTCATGGAAAATCCATAGTTGATCTGACCGGTGGCATGGGTGTGGACACCTGTTACTTTGCTGAGAAATTTGAGGAGGTTCACTATGTAGAATCCAATGCAGATTTGGCGGCATTGGCACAGCATAATTCTGGTGTACTAAAGAAAAAAAATATTACTATTTATAATCTCGATGCAGAAGATTATTTGAATAAAAGCACCCTTCATTTTGATGCGATATATCTTGACCCTTCACGAAGAATGGAATCCAGAAAGGTATTTAAAATTGAAGATTGCACGCCAAACCTTTTTGATATCGTACCGAAATGTCTGGAGAAAACAGATCAATTATTAATCAAGCTTTCACCAATGATTGATTTGACCCAGATAATTAATGATTTTTCGCCAATAAAGATTTGGGTGGTCTCGGTTCATAATGAAGTAAAAGAAGTGCTTTGTTTGATTCAGCATGAAAAACGAAAAACCTTGATTTTTGCTGTTGATTGGTATGCACAGACGATAGAGAGTCAAATAAATAAAATGATTTTTGGGTTTGACAAAGAAGAGGAGGCCAGAACAGAAAGCATATTTTCGCTTCCCCAGAAATACATATACGAACCATCAGCAGCCATATTAAAGTCCGGAGCGTTCAAATTAGTTGGTCATCGTTTTGGATTGAAAAAGCTGCATGTCAGTACGCATCTTTATACATCTGAAGAAATTGTTATGGATTTCCCAGGGAGGAAATTTTTAATAAAAAAGCAATTAAAAAATCCAAAAAAAGAAATTCCTCGAATTGCCCCAAACAAACAAGTCAATGTGCTCACCAGAAATTACCCACTTTCCCCAGTGCAATTGAAAAATAAATTTGGCCTGAAGGATGGTGGCGATGATTTTTTGATAGGTACAACTTTGATGGACGGCAAGAAAGCTTTGTTGTATTGTGAGCGGGTGTAGGATTTTTGTGTTCCTCGGGTTGTAGGGTGTTTTTCTACATATGTCTATTTGACAACTACTTTTTTGATGCTGTTATTTCCAAAAATAGTCGGGAAATACATCAATTCTGCTTTTGCAGGATTTAAGTTGTAATTGCCGCTGTATCGCGGAAGTAAACTAATTTCAAATCGATATTTTCCTTTTCTAAGGTCTTCACAAAAAATGGAGGTTTGCTCTTTGAAGTACTCCCTGTGCGATTCTATTTGATAGTTTGATTCTTTGGATACATAAGAACATCCGGCCGGAATCGGAACATTTATCATCACATAATTCGCATCTTTTTTCACCTCAATGTCAACGATTAGATTTATTTCTTTTCCTGATACTAAAACTATTGTTGAATCTTGATGATCAAACCATGAAGTCACTTCAAAATCATCGCTATTTATTTCAGGGTTCTTGTCCCAGGAGGATTGATACGCAGTAAGATAAACTGGAAAATCACCAGTCTTAGAGATTTTGATTTTATCGTTGGAGCTTAGGTTTACTTCATAAGGAAATTCATTAATCTCTGCGTTAAAGCTCCCCGAAATTTTAATTTCTGATGCCTGTGAATTTTTCTTTCCAGACAATATATCCGGAAGAATGGTTTCAATAATTTGAGATGATTGATAAGTATTTGTCCAATTTCCACTAACCTTTCTTCGCTATTCGCTGAATCACGTTTTAAAATGCGATATGCTAATAGTGTGTTTTGTATGTTGTTGGATTGTAAATTAAAGTCCGCGTTGCCTTGATCTGTAAAATAAAGATGCCCAGCATTGTCTCGTCTGCATAATGCATGATGGTATCGATATCAGTTGGAATGTTACAATTTTGTTTGAGGTCCAAAATATGTAGGAGGTCATTCAATGAATTTGAATCTGATATCTCTAATATACTGGTGGTAATCAATTTTAGAATTAATAAGTCTGATTGCCCGCAATATTCTTAACTTTTCTTTATCAACGAAATTATACCTATTCTTTGGCACAAAGCTATTGTTGTATGCTCATGCTAAATTACTCTTATTATTTGAGGTATCTCAGATCGAAATGGGAGAAGGTACTTGCAATTATCCAATAAGTGCTTTTCAATTTGATACAAACTTTAATTTTTTTTAACGAGGTGAGTTAATTATGTAACTATTCAACACGGTATAAATTCTAAATAAAAGGCAGTAAAAGCGATTTCAATAGAAAAAAAATGGTAAATATTATCTTCACCTTTCCTAACCTACATAATGTAGGAGTAGTTATTGACACTTGTAATGAGCTTGCCGGTGAGGCAGGCCTTACGCCTAAATGGAGAAAATTCATGAATAATTAAGGCTAAGTTAACCCTTGAAGATTTAATGAATTCTTTTAAATTCTTGACAGTAAATTATTAAATATTAATTTTGCCAGCTTATAACTTCGTTAATGACTGAACAAAAACAACATCAAAAAGACTCTTTTTTAGAAAAGCTAAAAGGAAAATGGGGATTGAAAAATCTTTTTCAAGTGGTCATGGTGCTCATCGTTTTTAGCCTTACTGGAATGACTGTTGTGTTGATACGTCCTATTCTGTTTTCTTGGTTTGGTTTTGATGAACAAACATTGTTCATTACAAAGACAATCACTTATATTTTGCTTATTTTTCCAATGTATCAAATTCTTATTTTGGTATATGGGGCATTGTTGGGCCAGTTTTCATTTTTTTGGGAAAAAGAAAAAAAACTGTTTAATGCAATTTCAAAGCCTTTTAAATCCAAAGCAAATTAAGTTTTATAAAAACTTATAAAAATTCATCCGATTGCAAACGAAATTCTATTTCATCTTTACTTTTATTTTTTTATCAGTGATGCCTCTGTTTGCGCAGCTAGCTCCTGTTCAAAACAGTGAGCATGAATTAAAATCTCAAAATGTAAAATCTGTATCCGCATTTTATTTTTATTCTAAAGACACATTAAGCATTGATGCAAAATTGATCCTTAAAAAGGATTTTGATAAAAATGGGAAAATCACCAACAAATATATTTTGTCACTTTGGGAGGGGGTGTCTTATAGTGTTGTTTCTACCTATAAATACCAAGCAGAGAATATTACAGAAGAATTTCATGAACAAGCGATATTAAATCTTGAAGAAAGAGATGAGGAGTATATCAATTCATTTGGCGACACTCCCTTAAACGAAAAAATAAATTATACCTATAACAAGGAAGGACAGTTGATAAAAAAGGACATTTATTCATTAAGTACTGATGATATCGCCGATACTATTTCTCCAAGTCAAACCATTTTATACCAATATGATTCAGGGTATCTTGTTCAAGAAAAAAGCTCTTCTTTAAATAACAGGGTTTTCAATAAAAATTTCTCAAATGAATATAACTATGATTTGCATGGGAATCTGGTGAAAAT
>CAZDRA010000105.1:7342-15494 GCA_964507705.1 uncultured Roseivirgaceae bacterium
GGTGAGAAGGATGTTGAATTTACATATTACGATAATGGTCTTATAAATTCAGAATATTGGGTTGATCCCATATCAGATCAAGAATTCTACTTTATATCGCATTATGTTTACAGGTAACGATTTTATTATAAAGCAGTTTCATTCATTATTTTAATAATAAAATTACTTATTCGCTTTTGTAGTTTTTTAGATGTCCAGTATCCGAAATGAGATAGAATATTCCAAAAACTCAATATATTTCCAACGCCTATCTGATAATCCATAACGTTAGCATTCTTATAATTTTCATTGATGAACCTTATGGGATAACCCAGAGGATCATTTTTATCATAGTAATTCTCCCAAATTGCATGAATTTTCAATGAGGGCATAATATTATTTGATGGGAATTGAATAGGTCTTAGTGCATCGATATTGCTGGAAGAAGAAAATATAGGAATGTTGTTGCCAAAAGTAAACAGGCCCACCAATGTATCGAATCGTTCAAAAGGTGAATTTCCAAAAGCATCATTATCAGAGGAATGTTGCCGATCCCAGATATAATTATTTATTATTTCTGTTCCCATAGAAGAAGCAATAATAATCAACGGGGCACTTTCGACAACTTGGCTTTGCAATTTTAATATTGAATTGTACACCATCATATGTGTCTTTTCATAAGCTTGATCTGGCAAATTTGGTTTACCGCCATAGTTGATCAAATCTGATATATTAGTAATCAGAAATTTTCTTAACATTTTTGACTTCAGATTGAGACTATCATTGTTCAACATGCGTTGGAGGAGATTCTCTTGTTGATTTTGAAGGGGAGCATACCAATCAATATATTCGTAAGCAATATCATTTATATCAATATTGCTTTTTGATAGCCTGGTATTTACCTTATTGATGAATTTTTTTTGTCTCTCAAAACCAGTGCCACCTGATCCTCTGATTACTAAAACGCCGATTCTTTTCATGTTTAAGTTTTTTAGATTTTCAAAATTATGAGCCACGATTAAAAAGCGAAACCAAGCCGCTATCCAGATTTGAAGTAAATACGCAGTAAATCAATAATTAAATATAATTGATTTAAAACACAGAATAGGAATGCTCGAACAAAACTTTTATACGCAATTCATCAAATCGGCACCCATTTTTGCACATATTATCAGTAAATAATCATTGATCGCTGAACTGGTAGAAAAATTTAATTGACAAGCATTTGTCAATAATAAATAATACTTCTACATTTGCATCTCGAAAATTTAGAAAGAACAAAAAGAGTATGGCAAATCACAAGTCAGCATTAAAAAGAATCAGATCAAATGAGACCAAGAGGCTCAGAAATAAATACTATCTGAAAACCACCAGAACATTTATCAAGAGATTAAAAAACTCAACCGATAAAGTAGAAGCTCTCGAGCTATACAAAAAAGTATCTGGCATGTTAGATAAATTGGCGAAAAGAAGTATAATTCATAAAAACAATGCTGCAAACAAAAAAGCTAAACTTCATAAAGTGATGGCTGCGGTTCAGTAGTATTATCAAAAATATTGATAAAAGCCTCATTGATTATTCAATGAGGCTTTTTGTGTTTTAGGGTTTTGGTTTTCATGGATTAATGCACATATTTATAAAAACCAAAAGATTATGTCAGAACCAGGCGGCTACCTTAATATCCTCAGTTGGGCTGAGGAAGACCGGCCCAGAGAAAAATTGCTCTTGAAAGGTAAAACAACATTGAGCGACGCTGAGCTTATCGCCATTTTGATTGGCTCAGGAACAAGGTCTATGAGTGCAGTTGATGTTGCTAAATTAATTTTGCATAAAGCTGATAACAACCTAAACCAACTTGCAAAATTTTCAGTTAAAGACCTTCAAAAAATAAAAGGGATTGGCGAAGCAAAAGCAATTTCAATTGTAGGTGCCTTGGAACTAGGGCGCAGAAGAAAGGAGTCTGATTTTGTAGAAAAGGTAAAGATTACCTGTTCCAATGACATTTACCAATTGATGAAGCCGGAATTAATGGATCTTCAAAAAGAAGAATTTTGGGTCTTACTACTTAATAGAGCAAATCACTTAATTAAAAAAGAACGGATAAGTTCTGGAGGCATTTCTGGAACAATTGCAGATCCTAAAATTATTTTTAAAGCTGCCCTTGATCAATATGCCTCATTTATTGTGCTTGTACATAACCATCCCTCAGGAAATTTGAAACCCAGCCGGGCAGATATTGATCTTACCAATAGAATGAAAACGGGAGGGAAAATATTGGAAATGCCAGTAGTGGATCATATAATTTTTGCCGATGATACATATTTGAGTTTTGCCGACGATGGAATTTTATAATAACTTTCGAATGATAATTGAGAGCTCCCTGGCTCATTAAGTATTCTTTCCAATCAATTCGTGGCAACAAGTTTTATTGTCTTATTTTTCAGATTAATTTTGATAATTAAATCAATAATTATGAAAAGAAATGCATTAATCTTTTTGGTGGCGATTGGAGTTATTGTGATTAGTATTTATACCATTCAAGGCACCAGTAAAAAAACGATTGGCTATCTTGAAAGGATTGAAACAGAACGTGCTGAAAAAAATGAATTCTTTAAAACATCAAAAGAATCGCCTTTAACTAACATTCAAAAAAGTATTTTCACTTCTCTTAGTTATTTTCCGGTTGCAGAGAAATACAAAGTACGAGCAGAAATCCATAAAAATAGCAGGGACGAGATAGTCAATATTCCGAATACAGATGGAGGTGAAAGAGCATATCATATTTACGGAAAAGCGCACTTTCATCTTGAAGGTCAGGAATTGGATATCACTATTTATAAATCTGTTGATTCTTCAGAAGATTATTATTTTATTCCATTTTATGACAAAACGAGCAATGGCCTTACTTATGGTGGAGGCAGATATGTTGAACCTACATTTTTGGACGAAAGGATATTGGAAATTGATTTTAACTCAGCGTATAATCCTTATTGTGTCTTTAATTACGCTTATGTTTGCCCTATTCCTCCTCCGGAAAATAATTTAAATGTTTCTATTCTTGCTGGTGAAAAGCTGCCTGATTTTGTAGAATAATAATTCAAGATTCTTCTTTCTTTTCACAAAATGTAAAGCACTTGGCTAAGATTTATAATGCAGCATTGCCAAGATAATTTCATAAAATTATCTAGTCTCTGTATGCATGGAATTATTTTTTTCAAACCATCAATGATTTATTTTAGTTAATTTTCTATACGTAAAAAGTAAGTATTATTTTTGCGAACAATTTTGGAGGTTCTACTCCTGCGAAATGTAATTAAGAAATAGCTATACATAAAGTTGATTTTATCAAAATTCTATTGCTATTCCGCATTAAATGAAATCAAAATAATAATAATGAAAATATCTCTTAACTGGCTGAAAGAATATATAGAAATTTCTGAATCGCCTGAAGAAATCGCTCACATTCTCACGATGACAGGGCTTGAAGTTGAAGGTATCGAAACTGTAGAGACCATTAAGGGTGGGTTAAATGGTGTTGTAATTGGTGAAGTAATGGAGTGTGCAAAACATCCAAATGCCGACAAACTCAGCATCACCAGTGTAGATATTGGCGAGGAGGAGCTTTTACCAATTGTATGTGGCGCTCCGAACGTAAGAGCAGGACAGAAAGTACTAATCGCCAAGGTTGGTACAACGCTTTATCCGCTGGGAGGAGAAGGATTTAAAATTAAAAAAACAAAAATTAGAGGAGAAGTTTCTGTCGGGATGATATGTGCAGAAGATGAACTTGGTTTGGGAAATAATCATGATGGAATCGTGATATTAAATACTGATTTGCCAAACGGGACAGCAGCAAGCATATATTTCAAAATCGAAAATGACACAGTTTTTGAAATCGGGCTAACGCCAAATCGAGCTGATGCTACATCACATATTGGGGTGGCAAGAGATGTGCGAGCTGCATTAAATAGAAATGTATCCTGGCCCAGTGTTTCAAATTTTCAAATAGACAATGTTACCTCAAATATCCAGGTAATTGTTGAAGACCATGTTGGCTGCCCTAGATATTCAGGGATTTCAATATCAAATGTAACTATCAAGGAATCTCCAGACTGGTTGAAAAACAGACTTTTGGCAATTGGTCAAACTCCAATTAATAATATCGTTGATGTCACCAATTTTATCCTTCATGAAATTGGGCAACCTCTTCATGGCTTTGATGCTGATAAAATTCATGGAAATAAAGTGATCGTAAAGAAATTGGCAAAAGGGTCGAAATTTATTGCACTCGATGAGAAAGAATATAATCTTCATGAAACAGATTTAATGATTTGTGATGAGCAAGGCGGAATGTGTATCGCTGGTGTTTTTGGGGGAATTGATAGTGGAATAAGTGAAGACACAAAAAATATATTTCTGGAGAGCGCCTATTTTTCACCGGACTATGTAAGAAAATCAAGCCTAATCCATGGGCTTAAAACCGATTCAGCTTTCAGGTTTGAGCGAGGGATAGACCCACTAACTACTGTTTACGCTTTAAAAAGAGCTGCAATGCTTATCAAAGAATTGGCTGGAGGTGAAATATCTTCTGAAATTATTGATAAGTATCCAGTTAAGATTGAGCCCTTCAGGGTACAAATGAAATTCAAAAATATTGATCGTCTTATCGGTAAATCTTTAGATAGAAGTATTGTATTTGACATTCTGACTAATCTCGATATTGATATTGAAGAGAAAGACCACAAAGGTTTCTTAGCGATTGTACCTCCTTACCGAGTGGATGTAACGAGAGAAGCGGATGTAATAGAAGAGATATTACGAATTTACGGATATGACGATATAGAACTTAAGGATGCTATTTCCAGTGATTTTTTAGCGGATTTCCCAAAATTAACTCAAGAATCGGCACAGCTTAAAGCTGCAAATTTATTGGTTAATAATGGATTTTATGAAATAAGTACAAACTCACTTACAAAATCAACATATGTTGAAAATACATCTACTTTCGACAAGAAGGAAAATGTAGTAATACTAAATAGACTCAGTGAAGATCTTGACGTATTAAGGCAAAGTCTGATATTTTCTGGACTTGAAGTGGCCGCACATAATATCAACCGTAGGCAGAGCAATTTGAAGTTATTTGAGTTTGGTTCTACTTATAGAAAATCTGAGAATCGTGGTTATATTGAGCGTGAATATTTAAGTATCTGGCTTACAGGGTACAATAATCATGAATCATGGATTTCAAAAAATAGTCCCCTTGAATTTCATGATTTGTCAACTTTGGTTCTTAATTTAATAGAAAAATTTACGAACACTAAATTCAAGTCAGTTTTATTAGAAGATGGAATTTTTGATTTTGGCTTGGGTATTGAAATAGGAAATCAACAGGTATTAAAGATGGGGCTTTTGAGCAAAAGTATCACAGCTCAACATGATATTGACCAGAATGTGTACTATGCAGAAATAGATTTCCAGAGCTTACTGTCACTGTCTGCGGCGGGGTTTAATGCAGAAATAATATCAAAATATCCTGAGGTCCGTAGAGATTTATCATTAGTAATTTCCAAATCAATCAGCTTTGAGCTAATAAAAGAAATAACTGAAGAAAGGGAATTTTCGAATGTACTTAAAGACATTAATGTTTTTGATTACTATGTAGGAGAAAAGATTGAAAAAGATAAAAAAGCTTATGCTATTAGTTTTATATTGCAAGACAAATCAAGAACACTAACTGATAAAACAATTGATAAAATTATGAATCGGTTAATACATAAATTTGAGACAAATTTAGGAGCTGTTATTAGAAAATAAATATGAAAAGAGACAGACTTAACAATGAACTTCAAGCACTTGAAAGAAAGATCAGGTTGCTTATCTCTCAATATTCTCAAGAAAAGAAAACAAATGAAAATTTATCAAATCAAAATATTGAATTAAAGAGTCTTCTTAACTCAAAAGAACAGCAAATTCAAGACTTTCAAAATCAGATTAAAATTAGTACTATTGTAGACAGTATTTCTGTGGGAGATTCTGAAGCCACAGAGGTTAAAAATAAAATTGACGACTATATAAAAGAAATTGATACTTGTATCAATCAATTGAGTAAGTAATAAGAATTTTTTATTGCGAATGGATGAACTTTCAATAAATATAAAAATTGCAGATAGGGAATACCCTATGAAAGTTGACTCAGAAGAAGAGGAGAGAATTAGACTTGCCGGAAAAAAAATAAATGAAAAAATAAAACTTTATAGAGACCAGTTTGGTATTGAAGATAATCAAGACCTCTTGGCCATGGTTGCCTTTGATAGTCTCTACGAAAAGCTTCAAACTGAAGCTAATTCCACAAGTACGGGAGAATCCGCAGTAGATAAAATCAGTTACCTGAATAAACTTATTTCTGAAGTTACAGGATAACTGGCTGATTCGTAGTTCAATTTAACCAATCAGCTTCAGACCCCACCTTTTATTAATTATTTAAATTAATTTTTATGGAAAGTATAACTTTACTTACCGTTGCCGTAGGTGGTCTAATTGTGGGAATAGTAATAGGTCGGATTATTTTGAAAAAAGCTTTTTCATCAGATGAGCAAAAAGCAAAAGAAAAAACAGACCTTCTTTTGAAGGAAGCAGAATTGCAAGCCGAGACTATTAAAAAGGATAAAATTATTGAAGCAAAAGAACAGCTTCTTATCTTAAAAACTGAATTTGAAGAAGAATCTAATCGAAAAAAAAGCCAAATAATTGGCAATGAAAACAGACTAAAGCAAAAAGAGCAACACCTTTCTAAACAGATAGAACAAAATAAGCGCAAGGAAGCTGAACTGGAAAGCAATAAAGAAAATCTAACTGCCCAGTTAGATATATTAAAAAATAGGAAATCTGATTTAGATAAAATCAAACAAGAGCAAGTCAACGCTTTAGAAAAGATAGCTAACCTTTCGGCTGATGATGCAAGAGATGAGTTAGTTGAAGCCTTGAAAGATGAAGCTCAAACCAAAGCCTCTTCTTATATAAAGGAGATTATGGAGGAGGCTAAAATGACAGCCACAAAACAATCAAAAAAAATAGTTATAGAAACAATCCAACGTACAGCTACAGAAAATGCAATCGAAAATTGTGTATCTGTATTTAACATTGAAAGTGACGATATAAAAGGAAAAATTATTGGAAGGGAAGGGAGAAATATACGAGCCCTCGAAGCTGCAACCGGAGTGGAGATAATAGTTGATGATACTCCTGAGGCAATTATTATTTCTGGATTTGATCCAGTTAGGAGAGAGATTGCAAGACTATCTCTTCATAGATTAGTAACAGATGGGAGGATTCACCCTGCCAGAATTGAAGAAGTTGTTGCTAAAACCAAAAAGAATATTGATGAAGAAATCGTTGAAATTGGAGAAAAAACTATTATTGACTTAGGCATCCATGGCTTACATCCAGAACTTATCAAGTTGATTGGACGAATGAGATTTAGGTCTTCTTATGGACAAAACCTACTTCAGCATTCTAGAGAAGTTGCCAAACTTTGTGCAACAATGGCTTCAGAACTTGGGTTAAATGCCAAGTTTGCCAAAAGAGCTGGACTATTGCATGACATTGGTAAAGTTTGGCACGAAGAGCCAGAAATACCTCATGCATTATTGGGTATGGATTTGGCTAAAAAATACAAGGAAAATAAGGAAGTTTGCAATGCTATCGGGGCACATCATGATGAAATTGAGATGACCTCCATAATATCCCCAATTGTACAGGCTTGTGATGCTATTTCAGGGTCAAGGCCGGGAGCAAGGAGAGAAATTATGGAAAGTTATATGAAACGCCTCAAAGAACTGGAGGAACTGGCAATGGGATTTGAAGGTGTAAATAAATGTTTTGCAATTCAGGCGGGGCGTGAACTCCGAGTGATGGTTGATTCAGATTCTGTTACAGATTCTGTTGCCTCCCAACTTTCCTTTGATATTTCTCAAAAAATAGAAAAAGATATGCAATATCCAGGTCAGATAAAAGTAACGGTAATTAGGGAAATGAGGTCTGTGGCATTTGCAAAATAAAAGAAACAAAATCTAAGACTAAAAAAAAGACGAGCATGCTCGTCTTTTTTTGTTTTAAATATTTTCCTGTTTTCGACACTGGGACACCCTCATTCAAATCAGACCAAAAAGCTTG
>CAZDRA010000106.1:0-15442 GCA_964507705.1 uncultured Roseivirgaceae bacterium
AGCGTAAGTTATAAAAATGAATTTAGGTACAAACACGGATAGTCATTAAAATAAAAAAGCCGCTTTAAGCGGCTTTTTTATTTTATAATGATTTTCCTTTTCCACCATATTTTGGTGGTTTTTTGCATCTATCTGATTATTAGTTGATTAACGAATAAACAAGATTAACGTTAATGTACTGATATTCAGTTTTTTAACTTATAATTCATCATTTATACGAAGTATTGTTACCAACCAAGGCCATAGTATGCTTCTTTACCATCAGGGTATTTTCCTTTGATAAGAATTCCTTCGCCGCTGCTATTCCGTAGTTGGGAACGAAGTTTATTTACATCCTCCACTGGACGATTATTTATAGATGTGATTAAAAACCCTTCTTTAACACCAGCATCTTTCCATTTGCCTTTGCCGATGTTTTCTATAATCACTCCCCCATCAACATCATACTCTTCCTTTTCCTTGTCGGCAGCATTTCTCAAAGAAGCACCTTCTAAAGAATAAGCATCATCTTTCTTTACAATTTTAATCTCGTTATCAAGGTTTTTAAGTTTAACAGAGACTATTTTTATTTTGCCATCTCTTTTATAGGTAACATCTATTTTGTCGCCTGGCCTGTGTCTGGCCACAAAATCTTGTAATTGAGCAACATCGTCGACATCATCCTCATCTATTTTCAGGATGATATCTCCTTTAGTTAAGCCAGCTTCATCTGCAGCACTATTTTCATTGACTTTGTTTATATAAACTCCTTTTAAGTCATCCAGATCTTCCTCAAGCCTTGGATCATTTACATTAATAATTTCGATGCCGAGTAATGCCCTTTGAACGATACCATATTCAACAATATCGTCAACAACTTTCTTGACCAAAGAAACTGGTACTGCAAATGAATAACCTGCATAAGAACCAGTTGGCGTAGCAATAGCAGTATTAATGCCTATTAATTCACCCCTTAGGTTTACCAGAGCACCTCCACTATTTCCTGGGTTTACTGCAGCATCTGTCTGGATAAAAGATTCTATGCCATATCTTTCCCGAAGGATACCAATATTTCTCCCTTTCGCACTTACGATTCCTGCCGTTACTGTGGAGGTTAATTCAAAAGGGTTGCCAACTGCCAGTACCCACTCACCTACCCTTACCACATCTGAATTTCCGTATTGTACAAAAGGTAGATCTTTCTCGTCGATTTTAATTACCGCTATATCCGTGTTCGGATCAGTACCAACCAAAGTAGCCTTATAAATTCTGTTGTCATAAAGTGTTACTTCCAGCTCATCGGCATTGGCAATTACATGATTATTTGTAACTATATATCCATTGTCAGAAATTATTACACCCGAACCTGAACTTTGAGCAGGCCCTTGTTGACCCCGGCGTTGTCTTGGATCACCAAAAAACTCTTTAAACATATCCTCATATGGATTTCCACGTTGATTGCTTCCTGATGATTGAGAAATAGTTGATTTGATGTGTACGACTCTCGGTGTTACCAACTCTGCAGCATAGACAAAATTGAGTCCGGCAGGAACGATAAATGATGAATCCTCTATATAACTAGATAACTGTACCTTGCTATTTTGTGGTGACGGAATATAGCTAGGGTTCTCCTTTTCAAATAGTTTATATCCTCCAAGTGCCACAATGCCTCCGAAAACGGAAGCAAATACCAATCCTACTATTAACTGATTTCTACTCATTATTATGCTTTTTAAATTAAAATCAAAGTTACCAAATTTACTTTTACTACTTACGAGTTAATTTCGGAATTGATGTCATTTTAACATTATTTAACAAACATGACCAAAGTTTCACAATTTAGTCATGTTACTTTTTTGTGACAGCAATGATATTTTACTTTTGGAAATAGAAAAGCAACCATGTAAAATGGATTATATTACAATATTCAATTGTGCTTGTCAAATATTGGTCTGGGTGTACAAATAAAACATTTGAATTACCGTTTTGAAATCAAAATTTAAGGCCGTACCTTTGTGACCCATTTTCAAAATGGAGTAATATTATTAATAATTTTAAGTTAAATTAAGTGGATTCTATTAGTTTCAAGACGCAATCAGCAAATAAAGCTACCGTACAAAGGGGTTGGGTAGTAGTAGATGCAGATTCGCAAATTTTAGGACGTCTTGCCAGCCAAGTTGCTCGAATTATCAGAGGTAAGCACAAGGCCAGCTACACTCCCCATGTAGACTGTGGTGACAGCGTGATTGTCACCAACGCGGACAAAATCAGATTAACTGGTAAAAAGTGGGATGATAAGCAGTATATAAGACATTCTGGTTACCCAGGCGGGCAAAGAGTTTCAACACCAAAAATGTTGAAAGCCAAATCGGCCTCATTGATTATTGAAAATGCAGTCAGAGGCATGTTACCCAAAAATAAATTGGGGAGAAAGTTGTTTAAAAATTTATACGTTTACAATGATGGAGAGCATCCACATGAAGCGCAAAATCCAAAGGAAGTAAAATTTAAGTAGATGGAAGTAATTAACAAAATAGGAAGAAGAAAAACCTCTGTTGCAAGGCTATACTTTAGCCCGGGCAATGGCAAAGTTTCCATCAACGGTAGAACATTGGAAGATTATTTTCCATCTGAGATTCACAAAATTATTATTAAACAACCGTTTGTATTAATTGATGCAGATGGAAAATATGATATAAAAGTGAATGTTAATGGCGGTGGCTTTACGGGCCAGGCCGAAGCGATCAGATTGGCAATATCAAGAGCTTTATGCGAATTGGATGAAGAGCACAGACCTCCATTAAAAAAAGAGGGATTTCTTACTCGAGACCCAAGAATGGTCGAAAGAAAGAAATATGGAAGAAGAAAAGCCAGAAAGAAATTCCAATTCAGTAAACGTTAATTTTAAAACAATGAGTAAAATAAAATATAATGACTTACTAGATGCCGGAGTTCACTTCGGACACCTGACCAGGAAGTGGGATCCAAAAATGGCGCCTTATATCTTCATGGAAAGAAACAATATTCATATAATGGATTTGAATAAAACCATTGTATGTCTCGAAGAAGCTGCCAGTTATATGCAAAGCATAGTAAGGTCTGGACGGAAAGTGATGTTTGTGGCAACAAAAAAGCAAGCCAAAGGCATAGTTGCTGAGCAGGCGCAAAGACTGAGAATGCCATTTGTCACCGAAAGATGGTTAGGTGGTATGCTTACTAACTTTTCTACGATAAGAAAGTCACTAAAGAAAATGTCTTCTATTGAGAAATTAATGAAAGACGAGTCTTATCTCAACCTTGCAAAAAGGGAGCGATTAATGATTACCAGGGAAAAGGAAAAGCTAAAAAGAATACTTGGTGGAATCGCAGATCTAACAAGACTGCCGGCAGCACTTTTTGTTGTTGATATAAAAAGAGAACACATAGCAATTAAGGAAGCTCAAAAATTGAATATTCCTGTAATCGCCATGGTTGATACAAATTCCAACCCTGAGTTAGTTGATATTCCTATTCCTTCAAATGATGATGCTTGGAAGTCTATCCAATTGATAACTGATTATATAGCTAAAGCTGTTGAGGAAGGTTTGATGGAAAGAAAGAAAGAAAAAGATGATGCAAAATTAGCTGAAGAGGAAAATGCCAAACGAGAGATAGATAAGGCTAAAGCTAAGGAAGAGGTAGATAAATCTAAAGCCAAGGAAGAGGCATAATTATCTAAATAAAATAAATAGTACTAAAAATTGAACATCGGAAATTTTACTGATGTTCAATTTTTATATAAGGAGTTTTGGAATTATAAATAAAAAAATAAAATGGCAATTACAGCACAAGAAGTGAATAAGCTTCGACAAATGACCGGAGCAGGCATGATGGATTGCAAGAAGGCACTTGTGGAAGCAGAAGGAGATTTTGATAAAGCAATTGAACTATTAAGAAAGAAAGGCCAGAAAGTATCTGAAAAAAGAGCAGATCGCCTGACAGAAGAAGGAACTGTTTTTGTTCAAACCAATGATGACAATACAGTAGCAGTAGCCGTAGCAATTGGATGCGAAACGGATTTTGTAGCTAAAAATGAAGACTTTCAAAAATTAGGGAAAGAAATATTAAATGCTGCTTTCGAGTCGCGACCGGGTAGTGTTGATGAATTGAAATCTTTAAAAAGTGGTGATTTAACTATAGGTGAAAAAATAACTGAGTTAATCGGAAAAATTGGAGAGAAAATTGACATCGTTGCTTTAGAGATTCTGGAAGGCGAAAAGGTTGTACCTTACATTCATACAGGAAGTAAATTGAGTGTCTTGGTATCCTTAAAGGGTGCTGGAGACGCTGATGTGATTGATGCCGGAAAAGATGTTGCGATGCAAATTGCTGCCATGCGACCGGTAGCTGTCGATAAAGATGGAATTGATCCAGCAATAATTGAGAATGAATTGAGGATAGGAAGAGAGCAAGCTATCGCAGAAGGTAAGCCAGAGCATATTATTGAAAAAATTGCTGAAGGTAAACTGAATAAATTCTTTAAGGAAAACACGTTATTAAAACAGTCATTTGTTAAAGATAATTCAATGACTGTCGAAAAATATCTCGACTCGATAAATAAAGGTTTGACCGTTGAAACATTCAAAAGAGTAATGGTAAGCCAGTAGTAAAATAATTCTTAAAAAAGCTCCAACCAGAAATAGTTGGAGCTTTTTTTGTGTTCAAATATTTGCTGAAGATCAGGTTCAAGATACTCCCCAAAAAACACGATATATATAATTTTCGCTAACAATAGAGGTCCCCGAAAATTAATCTAACTTCGTAGCAATTTATTTCCTCAAATCAGTAATTCTGCTATCTCATGAAGCAACTTGTTCTTTTCGCAATTGTCACTTTTATAGTTATTTCTTGTAACAAAAAAAATGATAAGCTGCCCATACTCGGAAGACGAATCATAGAAAACGTAAACTTTGATGGAGGAATAAAGGCCGATACGATTTTTCATACCATATCAGGTTTTAGCTTTACCAACCAAGATGGCCAAAATATAACCCAGGAAACGTTTCAGGACAAAATTTATATTGCTGATTTTTTCTTTACAACTTGCCCGACTATTTGCCCGATCATGAAAACTCAAATGCTCAGGGTTTATGAAGAATATAAAGATAATTCAGACGTATTAATTCTTTCTCATACCATTGATCCAAAACACGATTCTGTAGCTGTTCTCAAATCATTTGCAGAAAGGCTGGGAGTAAGTAGCGATACATGGCATTTTGTGACTGGAGATCAAGATGAAATATATGATATTGGGCAAAGTAGTTATATGGTCACAGCCAGGGAAGATAAGGATGCTCCCGGAGGCAATATTCATTCGGGAGCTTTTTTACTTATCGATAAGGAACGAAGGATACGCGGAATGTATGATGGTACCCTAGAAGATAAAGTTGATCAACTGATAGTGGACATCGGCAGACTGCTCAAAGAATACGATGTGAGATGAGAAGCATAATTCAATTCACAGTATTTTTCATTTTTAATATGACTATCATATCATGTAATCAAGGTGAGAAATCCAACAAATATGATCATCTCGACCAACGAACAAGGATACGACTGAAGCAGTATCTTGTAGAAGGAAAGCGATTGTACAGTCTTCACTGTGCCAATTGTCATCAATCTGATGGATCGGGATTGGCACAGCTTTATCCTCCGCTGAAGCAATCGGACTATTTGATTTCAAACAGAAATGAATCTATCTGTGGAATACGATATGGACAAAAAGGAGAAATTATTGTCAACGGAGTTTCATTTGATCAGGAAATGCCTGGGATCAGAAGTCTCACAGATTTGGAAATTGCAGAAATCGCTACATACGTCTACAATGAATTTTCAGATACAGTTCAGATCATAACGATCAATGAGGTACGGGCAATAATGAAATCTTGTGAGCAGGGATCAATGAAAGCCCAAAATGAATAGACAAGAAAAACCCAGTTGCGAGGATTTGAGTTGTAATTGGATATATAATAGTTTACATGATTTTTCAATGTTTCTAAACAGCAATTTTATATGTAGTCGGTTTTCGTTAAATTGTTCATTATTTAAACACCAAATCTTATTCTTATGAAAATCTCTACCGTAATCTTCATATTCTTGCTTGGATTATCAGCATGTTCAGCACAAGAAAACCTGGATTTAGATGTGCAAATCAGTCAGGCAATATTAGCCTTACCCGAATCATTCCGGGACGAAGCAAAGGTGCTTGGGTATAAAAATGCAACCGAACTTTCAGTAATCCGAGAAGGAGATAATGATTTGATATGTGTAGCAGATGATCCTCAAAAGGAAGGCTTTAAAGTGGTTGGTTATCACAAGGATCTCGATCCTTTCATGCAGTTGGGTAGAGCCCTAAAGAAAGAAGACAAATCAGCAAAGGAAGTTTTTGAAATAAGAGGAAAGGAAGTTAAATCCGGTAATATCAACATTCGTGAGGGTAGTATGTTGTATGTAGTGTCCGGGCAATACGATGAACAGAATCAGCCTATTGACCTTTATCAGCGATTTGTAGTTTATATACCCTACGCAACTGTAGAAACAACTGGATTGGCACTAACGCCCTCTTATCCTGGCGGGCCATGGATTATGGACCCCGGGACACATCGAGCTCATATTATGATAAATCCAACAAGGGTAGAGCAAAAAGAATAAGGTGATTGATGATATTAGACTATTTTTAGAATCCCCTTCCCAATTTGACGAAACCGGTAACTCAAATTATATCATTCTCCCAACAACTCCTCAGCATTTTTTAAGGCATTGTTCGTTGCAATTCCGACTTTTTCAATTTTCTTCTTTTGACCATTTAAATATTCCAATATTTCTTTTTTGGTCATCTCTTTAAAATCTCCACTAAATCCATGCATCCAATCCATCATTTCATCATGGGAATTTTCAAGGTAAGCTATTGCAACTTTAAGTTCATCAATTTTATCGGCGTTAGCTTCTTCACTTTCTTCAATGAGCGCATTCATTTTTTCATTGAATTGTTTTTTGTATTTCATGATGTCACCCATTTTTGGCATGATCTCATCATGAACTGCCATCACCTTGTCATAGAGTTTATCTTTGGCACTTTTCTTTTGTTCACCACATGAGGCAAATACAAATAAAAAAAGAAAATATAGATAGAAAGTATATTTCATTGTAGCCAATTTTTTTTTAAGACATTGAAAATTTTTCAAATTTGATCCAGACTTCAGGGTTTCACTTATATGTATTAAAATCAAGTTTTCCTTCTTCCTGATTCAGGCCTCCATCTCCCCTCATTCCCAAAGTCGATATTTTTCCAGGTGCACTTGTTCCCCGAAAAACAATTTTGTCAATTCCTCAAAAGATTCGGTATAGTCTGAAACCATAAATTGGTCTGCTGGATTTTCTGAATTATTGATGAGCAAATTATACTCTAAGTACGCTTTGAGCGAAGCAGCTACAATTTCTGAAGAGTCAATCACAGCAACTTTTTCATTGTAAAAATTGCCAACCTCTTTCTTAATCAAAGGATAATGTGTACATCCTAATATTAAAGCAATGATACTTTCTAATACTGGTTTTTGAAGGTATTCATTGATGATGTCCTGACTTATCGTCCCCTGAAGAAATCCCTCCTCGATCATTGGAACAAGCAAAGGTGTTGCTAAAGAATGCAACTTCAAGGCATTTCCAAGGGTCTCAATTTTTGATTTATAAACTTCCGACCCTACTGTTTGCTTGGTGCCAATCAAACCTATGTTGGTGTTTTGATAAGTTTCCCTAATATAATTTACAACCGGCTCAATTACATTAAATACCTTTGCTTTTTTTCCTACATATTCCTGAACTAAATCTGTTGCCGCAGCACTAGCAGAGTTGCAAGCTATGAGGATAACCTTGCAATTTCGTTTTAAAAAAATATCGCATATTTTTATAGAATATGCCTGGATGGCAGCTGTCGATTTATCACCATATGGGAGATGAGCTGTATCGCCAAAGTAAATAATACTCTCATTTGGAAGTAAATGTTTAACAGCTTTTGCAACGGTCAAGCCACCAATTCCGCTATCAAAAATACCTATAGGATCAGAAGCTTTTGCCATATTCAAATTTCCTTTATGTTGTTAATGAAAAACATAAACGGCCAATATTATTATCGAAATACCAGTCAATAGCGCTAGAGTACCCAGAGGTTTTATTTTTTTTAGATTTGCTTCGGTATCTCCTTTTAGAGCTTTTTTAGCCTTAGATCCGATTATTCCAATAAATGCTGCCAATACCAATACCAAAACTAACTTTGCCATAAGCAATGGATTGTCAGATAATGTCTTCCAATGTGGGGTCATCAAATATCCACCGGAAATTATCAGCAATACTATTCCTATATTTCCCATTTTGGTAAGACCAAATGAATTCAATCTGAATTTTAGTCCTTCTTCCGGTTCCATTTTTGAGCTTGCGATACCCAAAAACAAAAAAGCTAAACTTGTCCCTACACCCATTGCCAGGCCAATAAAATGAACGATTAACATTACTTCTCTCATGGTTAATAATTTTAAAGTTTAATATAATTTACAATTTTCCCAAACTAGGTTTTATGGTTATTTATTAGATATACTGATTGATAATATTTTCAAAACGTTCTTGCTTTCCGCTTATTTGCTTCGGTTCACCGGCATTCAGGGCATAGCTTCTCAAATCTTCAAGTTTTAATTTCCCAGATTCAAAATCAGCTCCTTTTCCGGAATCAAAAGAAGCATAGCGATCTGCTCTCAATTTTTTATAATCAGATTTTTCCAATACTTCATTAGCAATGAGCAAGCCTCTGGCAAAAGCATCCATTCCTCCAATATGTGCCAAAAAGATATCTTCCAGATCTGTGGAGTTTCTTCTGGTTTTGGCGTCAAAGTTAATTCCTCCTGTTTCGAACCCACCGGCTTCGATAATTACCAGCAAGGTCTCTACAAGTTCGGTCAAGTTTATTGGAAATTGGTCGGTATCCCAGCCATTTTGATAATCGCCTCTGTTGGCATCCATACTTCCGAGTAATCCAGCGTCAGCAGCAACTTGCAATTCGTGCTGAAATGTGTGTCCTGCCAATGTAGCATGGTTTACTTCGAGATTTAGTTTGAAATCATTTTCCAAGTCATACTCTCTTAAAAATTTAATGACAGTAGCAGCATCAAAATCATATTGATGCTTAGTGGGTTCCATTGGTTTAGGCTCGATAAGGAAAGTACCTGTAAACCCATTCCTTCGTCCATAATCTTTGGCCATATTGAGAAATTGCCCAAGATGGTCGATTTCTCTTTTCATGTTGGTATTGAGCAAAGACATGTAACCTTCTCTGCCGCCCCAGAACACATAGTTTTCTCCACCAAGCTCAATTGTTGCATCAATAGCATTTTTTACTTGAGTGCCTGCCCAAGCCAAAGAAGTAAAATCGGGATTGGTAGCAGCACCGTTCATATACCTTGGATTGGAGAAGACATTGGCAGTTCCCCACAAAAGCTTTATACCGGTATCGGCTTGTTTTGCTTTAGCATAAGCTACAATAGTTTGCAATCTTTTTTCTGATTCGTCGATAGAACTACCTTCATCAATCAGATCAAAATCGTGGAAACAATAATATGGTGCTCCAATCTTTGTGATAAATTCAAAGGCAGCGTCCATTTTATCTTTAGCCCTTGTGATGGCATCTCCCGAAACGTCCCAGGGAAATTTTTTCGTCCCAGGGCCAAAAGGGTCATTTCCCGTTCCGCAGAATGTATGCCAGTAGGCAATAGCAAACCTGAAATATTCTTTCATGGTTTTACCTCCCATTACCAGGCGGTTTTCATCGTAATATTTAAATGCAAAAGGATTGTTTGATGCTTTACCTTCAAACTCTATTTTATCAATTTTTTGAAAGAATGCGTTGCTCATTATTAATAATATATTAAATGTCTAAGTTTTTCAACCAGTTTTGATAAGCATCTTCATAAGCACCAAATAGCGGTGGGCTGGGTTCGATTGTTTCCAGAATTTTTAATCCTTCAAAAGCTTCCTTAAAGTTGGTATAAATGCCAACACCGACCCCGGCGCCTCTGGCGGCACCTTGTGATCCATCCGTGTCGTAAAGCTCAACATTTACACTTGCTATGTTTGCAAAAGCTTCTCTAAATAGTGGACTGAGAAACATGTTGGCATGTCCGGCACGGATAGTCTTCAACTCCATACCCATTTCTTTCATAATATTGAAACCATAATTTAGCGCAAATACAATTCCTTCCTGACCGGCACGAATAATGTGTGATTGATTGTGGCGGTTGAAATTTAAACCACAAATTTTTGCTCCGATATCATTATTTTCCATTATCCTCTCTGCACCGTTTCCAAATGGTATAAATGACAAACCATCTCCTCCAATTGGTGCTTGTGATGCCATATCATCCATTTCTTCATAAGATGCTCCTTCAACAATATTGCTTTGCATCCAGTTGTTTAAAATCCCAGTGCCATTTACACAAAGAAGCACACCATATCGTTCAGTATTTTTTGTGTGATTTACGTGTACAAAAGTGTTTACTCTGGAAAGTGGATCATATTCAGGCTTATCGACAATGCCATAAATCACCCCACTTGTCCCTGCCGTAGCTGCTAATTCCCCGGGATTGAGAACGTTTAGAGAAAATGCATTATTAGGTTGATCACCTGCTCTGTAAGATAATTTCGTGCCTTCCTCCAGGCCAAGTTCGCGCGCTGCCGTTGCGGAAAGCTGCCCTTGTATGGCAAAAGTATTTACTATATCCGGTAAAATATTTTTATCGATTCCATAATATTCTAGTAATTTATCAGCAACCGACTTTGATTTAAAATCCCAAAATATCCCTTCAGACAAACCGGAAGTTGTGGTAGTGATTTCACCGGTCATTTTCATGGCAATGTAATCTCCTGGAAGCATCGCTTTATGTATTTTTTCATAAAGTTCAGGTTCCTTTTCCTTCACCCATTTTAATTTTGAAGCTGTAAAATTCCCTGGGGAATTGAGATAATGGCTAAGGCAAAACTCACCTCCGAGATCATGAAAGGCTTGTTTTCCAATATCTACTGCTCTGCTATCACACCAAATAATAGCTGGCCTAAGTGGCTTTTGATCTTTATCGACTAATACCAGTCCATGCATTTGATAAGATATTCCTATGGCAGTTATCTTATCTTTTGGTGTACGACTTTTTATCAACAATTCCTGTGTGGCACTTTTAATGTTTGACCACCATTCTTCAGGTTTTTGTTCTGCCCAGCCATACCTCTTGGATATCATTTTCATTTCTTGCTTAGGGTAAGTGGCCGTGGCAACTACCTCACCGGTTTGCGCTCTCATTAGTGTGGCTTTCACGGAAGAGGTTCCTAAGTCATATCCTATTAACATATTTTGTGTTTTTGGTAAATGATGTGATTTTATAATTTGAGTAAATATATAAACAAGTTATGGTTCTACTGTTATTTTAATGGAAACGATGTTGTGAGGGTTTGAGGTGGGGAGTCAGGAGACGAGAGTGAGGAGACAGGGGAAATATTTATAGAATTACCAACGCTTATTTATCCTGCCCTGAATATTTTACTTTTTTTTAAAATAATTTTCTGCGCTGAAACAAGGCAAATTAGTAATAAATTTCACCTCCCTATCTTCTCTATTCCATTGTGTTTAGATAAAAAGCGCAACCTAAAGTCAGTTTTTTCATATTATATAGATATAATACTTCGGTGTATTTTTACATCTATCTGATTATTAGCTGGTTATCGGACAAGCAGGTTTAGTGTTAATCTTCTGATATTCAGTTGTTTAATTTGTAATTCATCATTTATAATTCATAATTAAACGAAGTGTTGTAGATATACATAGTTATTGGGTTAAAAACTAAAATCAGAATATTTTTTGTTCTGAAATCTTATTCTATTTTTGAGGTTTTATAATCATTGGATAAATTTTTATAATTAATTATGGGAAACGAAGAAAAGCTAGCCTATTCGAGTTCGGAACTAAAAGAGTTTGAGGATTTGATCAATCTAAAGTTAGAAAAGGCTAAACAAGAATTAAATAATCTTAAATCCTCATTGAACAAAAGTGATGAAAGCGGATCGGATTCTTCATTTTCTTATGCTAAAACGCTTGAAGATGGTGCAGATACTGCTGAAAAAGAGAGCTTAAACCAATTGGCAGTAAGACAGCAAAAATTTATGAATAATCTTGAGAATGCCTTGATCCGTATTAAAAATGGAACATATGGCGTTTGTATCGATACGGGAAAATTAATTCCTAAAGAAAGATTAATGGCGGTACCTCACACTATGCAATGCATAGAAGCAAAACTGAATAGAAAGTAAGATTGGATTTTCTTAAAAATCATGTAGAAGCACTCATATTTTGTTCGGCCCAACCGATAAAGGAGGAAGATATACAATCTTGCCTCGTAGAAATGTTTGATGCTGAAGTTCCTATAGAAGACATTTCAGAATCAATAAAACAACTTCAGGAAAAATACACCTCAGACGACTTTTCTATTGAAATAGCACATGTTGGCGGTGGTTACCTTTTTTATTCCAAACCGGATTACCAGGTAAGTATAGGTATATTACTCAAGCAACAATCAAAAAAAAGGTTATCCAATTCTGCTTTGGAAACGCTTTCAATTATTGCATATAAACAACCAATTATTAAGTCGGAGATTGAGAAAATTCGCGGTGTAAATTGCGATTACACAGTTCAAAAACTTCTTGAAAAAGAATTAGTTATAATACTTGGGAAATCCGATGCTGTCGGAAGACCGCTGATTTATGGAACCAGTAAAAACTTCATGGAGTATTTTGGAATAAATGACCTTAAAGAACTTCCCACACCAAAAGACTTCGCCCAGGAAGAGAATATCATTGGCGAAGAAAGTGAGGATTAATCCTTTCCTTTTACAAATAATTAACGATATATCATGGGCAATGAACATAGACCAAATAGAAATAAACCGAATAGCAGTAAGCCAAATACTAAGCATGCAAAAGATACTTCTCAAGGCAGAAAGCGAATTGACAAAAAGATAGACTCCCCGAGTATAAGATTGAATAAATACATTGCCCAATCAGGTGTTTGTTCCAGAAGGGAAGCTGATGAGTTAATTAAGGCCGGAAGAATAAAAGTTAATTCAAAGGTAATTACAGAAATGGGCTATCAGGTAAAAAGCGATGATAGTGTGCAGTATGGAAAAAAAGTGCTTTCTAAAGAGCAATTAATTTATGTTCTCCTTAATAAGCCGAGGGATTTTATAACCACCACAAGTGATCCGCAAGAAAGAAAGACTGTCATGCAGCTCGTATCAAAAGCCTGTAGTGAAAGGATCTATCCGGTAGGTCGCCTCGACAGAAATACGACTGGAGTTTTACTTTTAACCAACGACGGAGAGCTCTCAAAAAAATTAACACACCCCTCACATCAAGTTAGTAAAATCTACCAGGTAGAACTTAATAAACCAATTTCAGATAATCATTTTACCCAAATCAAGGAAGGCATTGAGCTCGAAGATGGATTGATAAAAGTAGATGACATTGCCATTGTTGATGAGGAAGGCTTCGCATTGGGAGTGGAGATTCATAGTGGTAAAAACAGAATTGTAAAACGAATATTCGAATCACTTGGATATGATGTTACAAAGCTTGATAGGGTAATGTTTGCCGGACTCACAAAAAAAGATTTATCAAGAGGAAAGTGGAGATTTTTAAGAAATAAAGAGCTGGTTAAATTGAAGTATCTTAACTAAACAGCGGAAGTCTACATGTATTTTTGTGACTGCACTTACTGAAAAGCAATTTTTAGACATTTGATCTTACCATCTTTGTAGATGTTTAACAGGCTTATCAACTTCATACTTTGGGTATATATGGAAATTGTTAAATTTACTTATCTGTTATCCGCAAAACCGCACAGAATGAAATTACTCTTTAAAATATTATCTCTTTCATTCGTTATTGGAATAGTATCAAGTTGCCAATCGCAACCAACTATTAACTATGCGAACGAACTCAAAGACTGTTTGGAGCTCTCTGATATTGAACTTTTGAATTCGCTCAGTGAGAAATTTGAAAATCATTTAACGAACAGTTATGACCTCACTTTAACCGAATCCTACAAGCAATATTTACTGAACGTAGCTACGGGAAACTTCTCACAAGATTTCTTCCGATACTCAACATTTGAGGAAGACATGAACCAATTCCGAGAATCTAATTTTTATCAACGCTCATGGGTTAAAACCTCAATTTTTGATGATGAAGCTATTATTGAAATACCTCCAACTGTTGTGAGCGGTGAAATTCAAAAACAGGAAGTATATGACCCAATTGTGCTTGACCCGACTGGCAACTATGTCAAATGTATTTCTGACAAGAATGAGAGCAAAGCCATGAATGACTACCTTGAAATTGTTAAAACTGGAATTGATATTAGCCCTGGGCTTGTTGCTCAAGCTTTATACGAGAATTTATCAACCGAGGAGCTGAATGACGGACTAACTCGATTGATTATTGCCGTAAACTTTCATTATCAAATAGGACTATTAATAACTGAAAAAGAGAATTAAGCGGATAACATTAGATAAAAAAACATAGGGCTGATCTGCAATCCGAAAGTTCATCGATTTCTAGTAAGTCCGCCAAATAAAATATAAATTAGAAATCGGTCTTGGCTCGTAGGTTAAGGAAAGCGAGGTGCTATTCATTCCCTTCGTTTTTTATCAAGATCGTTGTACGTCATATCCGCATAGTTGAAGAATATTAAAAAATGAAAAATTACCTAAAAGGTGTATTAATTGCTATCCTTTGGTTCGTGTCCTCACGATCCAGAACTAAGGGTTATGTTTGCCGGACTCACAAAAAAAGATTTATCAAGAGGAAAGTGGAGATTTTTAAGAAATAAAGAGCTGGTTAGATTGAAGTATCTTAACTAGTTTGTTGTGCCCTGGAAATATTGCAGGATTTATCAACATTATCTCACCTGTTGCACCCGCTTGCTTTGGTAATGCATTTATTGGCTAAGAAAAGTATCTTGTTGTAGCATCTGTCTGCAATGGCCTCATTATTGAAAAAGCAATGAATATCCATGAACGTAAATAACCATACTGATATTCGTGCAGGTTTCTTCCGTACTATTTGGTTTATTGCCGATTGCTGACAGACCTCGGAATAAATCCGAGGATTATCCAAACAATAACTTTATCAAAAAAAATAATAGTATGCATGCATACTATTTAATAAAAAGTTTTTAACTTCATTATAAAAAAAATATTTGAGTGTAACTTATATGGGATTGGAATAAAAAAAAGGGTTTTCGAATAATCGAAAACCCTGCTGGAGATGTGGTGATGAGTGGGCTCGAACCACCGACTCACGGATTTTCAGTCCGATGCTCTACCAACTGAGCTACATC
>CAZDRA010000107.1:0-15324 GCA_964507705.1 uncultured Roseivirgaceae bacterium
TGTGGTCGAAACAATCGAGGCTAACCTGTCCAGAGGAATGCGCCAGCTGAATGGCCATGGAGCAGCTATCGGTCGATGATAGGTGAACAGAGTGTAGCTGAGTGGCTGGAAACAGACTGGCTTTTGAGACAGTTTAATGTTCAGCATAAGTGGGCTATTGATAAATACAAAGACTTTGTCCGTGCGGGCATGGGCTTGCCTGGTCTATGGCCAGAACTCACCCAACAAATCTACCTGGGGGACGAGGAGTTTGTAAAACGGTTGCAAAAAAAACTGGATAAACGTGCAGATCTCAGTGAAATACCACGTATACAACGGCGTCCTAAGGCGAAGTTACTGCTGTATTACGAATCGCGATACAAAGACAGGAAACGCGGAATGGTAGAGGCTTATTCAACCGGTGGTTACACAATGAAGGAGATAGCTGAATATTTTAAGGTGCACTACTCGACCGTTAGTCGAGCAATAAAGAAAGCTGATGAGAAAGATGTTTGATTGCAAGACCTTCCCCTGACCGTGCTGACCACAAAAAAACCGCCGAATCTCTCCGGCGGCGTTACAGAGATATGCTCGACATCCCTGTCGAATCCCCTACATCCCTGTAGTGTCACCATACAAAATTTACCTTGCTTATAAAAGGGAGAAAGCTGTAGGGTTTTGCTGAAAGTTACGTAGGTATTGCCTGACAGGGTTTACCCTGTTCCGAACAGGATTCGAGAATTAAATGGTGATCTTTCCGCGTGATTTTTGGAACAAGGCACAAAAACTGTTTGCATGAATGCGAACCTTTAATAAAGGGTTGCACCACCGTAGGCGCGCCTTCAGGCGCACAGTTCCCCTGAAGGGGAACCTACAATAAAGGAAAGCGCACATTTACATTATCGAAGATGCTCTTCAATAAAAATAAAAAACACAATATTCGCCAGGGCATGCAACAGAATCACCAGCACCAGATCTCGACTGCGTTGATAGACCCAGCCAAAAAACAGGGAAAGAAAAAAATACGCTTAGTCCGAACAGGCCCTGGGTGGGTACATGCAACAGGGCAAACAGGGTCGAGGTGCTGAGGTTGGCGGAAATACTATTAAAACCGGTCTGTTCAAGCCGGGACAGAAAATAGCCGCGAAAAAACCATTCTTCCGGCAGCGCAGTGAGAAAGATGCTTGATTGCAAGACCTGCCCCCACCATGTTCAATAGCTCTTTCTGGCCCTCCATATTTACGCCCAGCGCGAGATAAACGGCTTTGTTGATGACCCGCTTATCCTGTCGAATTTTGAGCACGATGCAGTCCAGATAAACAATGGGATAAATCGCATCGAGTGGCCGAGACTGCCACTCGATGACGTACTCCATGGAGAGTGTAAATGATTCGCCTGCTTTACAGCCTCCTCACTGCTTTTTCATAAAAAGATTCCAGGCCACGGACACACTCGATATCCTCATATATATTTTCATGCTGGCGTGCGATTTTATCTACGATACTCTCGCGCCACTCCTTATCCATCCCCAACTTAACAGCGATATCAATATATTCCTGCTCGTTTCTTGCGATTGTCTCGGTCACACCCAGCATTTTCAAAATGGCATAGGAATGACGACCGCGCATAAATTGAGTTGGGTAACAGACAATGGGTAAATGAGCATCAATTGCAGCCAGGCCCGTGTTGTTTCCTGACCAGGGGGGGTTATCCAGGAAAACGTCAACTAACTGGTTAAGAACCATATAATCTTCAGGTGTCTGTCTGTTCATCATGACGCAATAATCTTTTGCATCCAGGCCATATTTAGCAAATGATTTTTCTATTCGTGACATAAAAAGTTTTACGACATGGATGCTGGATATTGCCAGGAAAACAAACCGGGCACCTGTAACCCGCAAGGCAATTTCAGGCCAGAGATAATCATATTGAGGTAAATATTTAAATAACGACTGGCTGCAAAAATAAAGTATGTTATTTTCCGACAGACCAAAATCATTTCTGGTTTTTTGTGGCGCAGATGCCTGCAATTGATCATGCTGCTCCTTCGAGTGACAATTTGCCATGTTTGGCAAGCGCACCAGTTTTTCCAGATAGTGTTCCTGTCCGTTCTCAGGCTCCATTAAATCAGATGACAACCAGTAATCCATGGTCTTTAGGCCTGATGATATTGGATGCCCCCAACCAACACATTGCACGGGCGCCAAACGCAATCCTGCCATTAACATGGATTGTGTATCCATACCCAGCTCAGGATATACAAGAATATGAAGTTTGTCTGTGTAAATTTGTTCGCAAACTTTTTCAAGATTATTTGGGATGTGATGAAAATGATCGCATAGTTCTTTGAATTCTGTGGTTTTATCGTCAGTTTTACTTCCTGTGTGATAACAAAATATCTCAAACTTTTCCCTGTTTCGGTGCCGTAACCAACCCAATAACCATACTGCGCCATTATGGGCGCGTAAGAATGCTGTTGTATAGCCAATCCGTATTTTTGAACCGGGTTGAATAGCTTCTTCAGGCATTTCTTTTGACCACTGTGGGTAAATGGCAGACATAACTGTTGCAATTATGTTTCCATACTTGCATTGCAGTTCCAGATCATCGCAACCCTGATACTGAAGATAAAAATTGGTGCTGGCATTGAGTCCTTTAAGCGCCTGACGTTTACCTGAAGCAGTATCAAGTTTTAAACTTTGCGCAAGCTGGTCAAGACCGTCTGAATAAGCATCCCTGCTTTTTTGAATCTGTTGTTCAGTTTCAAATATAATGGGCAATAGACGTTGTTTGTTCCATTCAGCTTCAACCAGTGCCGGGTCACAAGCTAGCGCCTTATCATAGCTGGCGCTTGCCATTTCCGTTTGCCCCTGAATCCTGAGCATGTTAGCGCGATAATAGTGGGCTAGTGCCAGGCCGGGTTCAATTTGTACAGCCTGTGAATAGTGCCTTTCTGCAGCATCAAATGAACTTTGTTCTCGATGCACGTTGCCCAGAATGAAATGAGCCTTTGCTACCTGTGGATTAATTTGCAGAGCCTGTTCACAATATTGCTGTGCCTGAGTATGACGTCCCATTGCCAGGTTGGCTTCCCCAATGCCGACAAAGTTATCCAGATTCCGGGGATTCAGACTCAGGGCTTTTTGATAGCTTTGCACTGCCAGGGTGTACTTGCCTGTTTGGTTTTGAATGTTACCAAGGGTACCCCAGGTGTCCGCATCACCAGGATCCTGCTTACAGGCCTGTTCAAGCAATTTGAGAGCCTCCCCATAGCGTTTTTTATGTAAAGCTGTTTTTGCTTTTTTCTTTAAAATATTCGCTCTCGCCACGTTATAGCTCCAACATATATGATTTTTCGATGATGCAGGTCATTGATTTTGTTCGGATATATATAGCTAATTTTACACAATTTACGCTCGGTAAATGGCATATTTTAAGTGAAAATGGTAAAATAATAATAATTATTCAGCACTTATTTAGATAGATGCTTAAACACATGTTCTTTATTGCAGGGTCGGATTCATCCGACCGTAGCGCCAGAAAATAGCACTGCTGGCAGGCTTCAACCCGCTCTCAATAGGGAAGTTTTCTTGAGTAGCTATCTATGATTTAGTACTAACAAATAGGCGTTCCAAATACCAGTCTACCCTGAATGTATGGTGTGGCCTGTAGGTGCGGCTTCAGCCGCACATGTTCGCCTGAAGGCGAACCTACAATGTGCTTTAATCGCGCAAGTGATCAGGTATTTGGAACGCCTATTTAGAACGTTAATAATTATAATTGTCGGTTGTGCAGTATTTATCCGGCTATAAATGGTATCAAATCTGTGTCAGCTCAAAATATAACAAATCTGGTTTCACAAATCGCCACATTAGCGGGTAACGGTCAGCTTTCCCAGGCAAAAACACTCTGCGAGCAACTTAGCCGTAGCAAGAAGAAAGATCCTCAGGTCTGGTTAATGCTTGGTGATATTAATAAGCAGCTCCATAATTATGATAAGGCGGAATCAAGTTACCGTCGCGCATTAAAAATCAAACCTTCTCATGTAGCGGCTCATAATCGTCTGGCAATGTTATTTCATTCACAGGGAAGTTTTCCAGCAGCCGCTAGCAGTTATAAACGTTCACTGAAAATAGATGACAATCAGCCTGTCATGTACTTTAACCTTGGCGGAGTATTACAGGAACTAGGGGACATTGAAGAGGCCAAAAAAAAATATGAAAAAGCCATATTGTTAAAATCAGACTATGCCAAAGCATATGCAAATCTTGGATATATCCTTCGAGAACAAGGAGAGCTAGTCGAGTCAGAGAAAAATTATCTTTTGGCAGTTCAGTACGCACCTGAAATACCAGACATATACTGTAACCTGGGTATAACGCAATTAGTATTAGAAAAGGTTATAGCCGCTGAAGAGAATCTTAATAAAGCATTAGAACTAAAATCTGATTATGCTGATGCACATTGCGCGCTTGCTGATGTTTGTGTGTTAAGAGGTGAATTCGACAGAGCAAATTCTGAGTATCAACAGGCTTTGGATATAAGTCCGGATTCTGTGGAAATACTCTGCCACTATGCAAATAGTCTAATGTTGGCAGGTAATAATGATAGAGCTCAAACATTAACACTGCGTGCCATTAATATTGACCCGGATAATGTCGAGGCAAGGATTTCACTTGGCTCATTGTATATAATATCAGGGCGACACGAAGAGGCAAAGGAATATGCAAATAGTGTTATAGCAATAGATCCTGAAAATACAAAAGCTATAACCCTGCTAGCTGGAATTGCAGAAAGACAAGGCAATGCTGCTCAAGCATATACCTACTTAAAACCTGTTTTGGATAAGATTCTCGAGAATGAAGAAATAGCCGTCGTATTTGGCTTAATTAGTAGAGCAATCGGGTGTGAAGATGAAGCAATTAAATTAATGGAGACTGTTCTTACACAAAAAAGCAATCTTAAATCAATCACTCGTAAAGAAATATATTTTATTCTGGGGGGGATATATGACAGTAAAAAAAGTTATGACATGGCGTACAAATATTATAGCATGGCTAATAGCCTAAAGAAGATTGATTTTAATATCGAAAATACACGGATTGAAACAGATAATCTTATTCGTGTTTATGATAAGGCTTTTATGAGGCGCATGCCCAGATCATCAATACATAGTCAGCGACCTGTCTTTATCATCGGTATGCCACGTTCAGGAACCAGTCTTGTTGAACAAATTCTTTCCAGCCATTCAAAAGTATTTGGTGCTGGCGAATTAAATGATATTAATAATATTATATATTCATTGCGCAATCATCTTGGCACAACTGTTCAATATCCAGATCATCTCGCATTACTTACCGAAGAAAAACTCGATACCATATCAAAAATATACCTGGATCGTTTAGCTGAGTTGTCATCTGAAGCAGAAAAACTAACCGATAAACTTCCGGGAAATTACAAAAACCTTGGTCTGATAGAGTTAATGTTTCCTAATGCACATATAATTCATTGTGTGCGTGATCCACTTGATACCTGTTTATCCTGCTATTTCCAGGATTTCCATGGCCATCACCCTTATGTTTATAATTTGAAACATTTAGGCCAGGAATATAATGAATATCTGCGTCTAATGGAACATTGGAAGGGGGTGCTCAGCATTCCTGTCCTTGATGTGAAATATGAGGATCTTGTCAATAACCAGGAAACCATCAGTAGAAAAATGATCGCGTTTTGCGACCTCGAATGGGAAGATTCATGTCTGAGTTTTCATAAAAATGAACGTTTAACTATAACGGCAAGTTATGAACAGGTACGTAAACCCATGTACAAAAAATCTGTACAGAGATGGAAAAATTATGAGCCTTACATTGGAGAGCTCATTAAGGAAATACAAAATTATTAAATGTCCTATGTAATCGTGTTATATACGTAATAACGAAAATGCTTTTTTATATAAAAAAACAAACATCACCAATTTATTATGAATGATAATTCAACGCAAACATTAATGCAGCAGGCCCAAGCGCTGCTCAAACAAAATCGCACGGCAGAGGCACGTGATATATATCATAAAATTTGTATGCAGGAGCAGGGTAATGAATTGGCATGGATGATGTTAGGCAATCTTAATGGTGCCTTGGGGAATATGGCAGAGGCTGAAAAGTGTAGTAGGAAGGCCATTAAACTTAACTCAAAGTTGGTCAATGCCCACGCTAATCTTGGCAACGCATTGTTGGCTCAGAACAAATATGAGGATGCAGCCACATCATTTTTTGAGGCATTGCGGCTTCAACCAGATCTTGCCCCCGCATGGTATATGTTAGGTAAAGCCAGGAAAAAACTTTGCCAATGGAGTGATGCAGAAATCGCTTTTCGCAAGACTGTTGAACTCAATCCGAACTGGATCGATGCGCGTTTGTTATTGGGAAATGTATTGCAATTTATGGGGCGTTTTGAAGATGCGAGACAACAATATGAAATGATCATCCAAAGCCAGACTAACCATGCCGAGGCTCATTATCATCTTGCCGTTTCTTTATCAAGCATGGGGAAAACCAGTGAAGCAGAAACTAGCTGCCGTAAAGCGCTTGAATTACAACCAGACCATTTGCGGGCATTGAATAGTTTAAGTCTGATTCTGTTGTCACATGGCGAAACTAATGAAGCACTGGAATGCTGCAAACGTGCACTTAGTATCAACCCCGATGATATTGATGCCGCATGTATGATGGCTAATATATATGAGCATTCAGGGAATGCGAAAAAAGCTTATAAATATTTGCAACCACATATTGAGGCGGGAAAGAAATATATTAATCTGGCACTGGCATTTGCTGCGGTTAGCAAGGAGCTTGGTTTTGAGAAACAGGCCATTGACATGATGGAGGATATCCTGGCTAATTCACCAGGCCTGACCAATACCAGCCAGCGTAATCTGTGTTTTATTTTAGGCAAGTTATGTGATGGTATACAACAATACGACAGGGCTTTTGAACATTTCAAACGGGGGAATGAGCTGCGACCAACACAATTTAATCCGGATAATTATGAGAAATATGTAGAAAACCACATTCATATACAGACAACTGACTTTTTTAATAAAGCGAAAAAATCATCTAATGAGTCTGATAGACCGATTTTTATTGTCGGGATGCCGCGTTCTGGTACCAGCCTGGTTGAGCAGATTTTGGCTAGTCATCCCAAAGTTTATGGTGCAGGTGAACTTGCTGAAATCGGTATGATGTGTAATGGCCTTGGTGAGCTATTAAATATTGATGAATCTTATCCTCAACTACTTAAGTCAATTAGCCGAAAAGATCTAAATAAGTGTGCCAAACAATATTTAAAATATTTGAATGAAATGAATTCAGACTCATTGCGGGTAGTTGATAAAATGCCAAGTAACTTTTTTTGTCTGGGATTAATCAGTCTAATGTTTCCCAACGCCCGTGTTATTCATTGCATGCGTAACCCACTAGATACTTGCTTGTCATGTTATTTTCAGGATTTCTTCCAGAGTACTGATTGGTGCTATGAGCAGGAAAACCTAATTACCTATTATCGTGGTTATGAGAAATTAATGAGCCACTTGAAGCAGGTGTTAAATATTCCTATTATGGATGTTTCCTATGAAGAAATTGTTTCCGACCAGGAAAATGTTAGCCGTAAACTGATTGAGTTTTGCGGCCTTGACTGGAAGGATGATTGTCTGAAATTTCACAAAGCAAAACGTGTGGTATCTACCGCCAGTTACGATCAGGTTCGCAAGCCAATTTACAAAAAATCTGTTGCCAGATGGAAAAACTACAGAAAACATATTGGGCTGTTGATAGAAGAGTTTGGTATTGATAATAACGGATAGTTTTTGTAATTTCATACATAATTTAATATTATTAGTTCCCACATACAAATTAACACTAAACTTAAAACCTACGATATTAAGTAATGATTACCAATACAAATGCAACAAAATATGATGCACTTTTAAACGCCTACCAGGACGAGGCAGATGGGTTTGGTATAATTTATGAGACAGATCAATTTGCTGAAATGCTGTCTAATTTTGAGAATTTTACCTCTTTTCTGAAAGATAAAAGCCGGCAAACTAAATCGGCGAAGTTGATCAAAACCTTATCAAAAGGAACGGGAATAATTGATCTAGCCACAAACTCTAATCCTGTTTTAAAAGAAATATTATACTATGCACATATCGCGGTCTGTTGTGAACTATTTCAGGGGTGGAAAATACCAATACGGTCTATAACACGAACCAATATGCGGCAATATGTGCAACAGGCATTTTCTGAAAATTACAAAAATTCAGACTCCAACCTGTCTGATCCTGTTAATCGGTATCACCGTGCTGATGCATCAAGGACAATACAAATTTTACGTTTGCTAGGATTGATTACGATTTCATCGGAGAATATCCGACAAATCTCATTCGCAGCCGGAGATGCCGAACGTGATATTCACGGAATACATATGATACCGGTTATTAGAAGACAACGGGATAAACTTACTAATAATGGAAACAATGTTTTACTTGAATTCTCATGTGTCGTGCCAAGGTCGAAACATTTAATATTAATCGATAATGATCCAATACAAACCAGGCTATATACTAAATTTAACGAAACACATAAAAAATGGATTATGGCGTTAAATAATGATGCAGAAGATGCTATGGAAAAAATACCCGCGTTACTCCGGGAAAGAAACTGGAAACCCTGTAATTTTGTTGCCGGAATAAGAATTGATCATCGGATGGTTCCAGATGTGGCGCGCTTTATGTCAAAGCTTGCGACAAATCTAGACACTTCAGCAGATTTCGTGTTCTCAATTGGCGCAGGTCACAACCTGGAGGATTTCCAGGGTCGAGTAATCGTTATAGGTAAATTATTTGACTACTTAAAGCAGCGAGGCATGTCACCGGTAAGAATTAACCTGCATGGAGCAGGCGACATAGAACAACAGCGACAGAGTCCAAGCTTTGGTTATTCCCCTTATGCGACTTATGAAATAATATATTGCAAATTAAAGAAAAAGAAATTGATGTGAATAACCTAATATCTAACAATAAGCTGCATAAAAGATTCCTGGATAGTATTGATGTGGGGTCGGATTTATCCAATCACAGCTTAAGCCTATTTGTAGGGTCGAATTTATCCGACAACGGCGGTCTAGAGCCGCCCTACAGGAGCTGAAATTTCATTATGAACCACATGCTTAATCAGAATTTATAGCACATCTCATGTCTCTTAAATCGGACACTGAGTTAGCTCTGGCAATCCGTGATCTTAGTTCCCAGAAAAACTGATGTGAATCATACTGAGAAAAAACATCATCGATTAAGGACATTAAATCAGGATCATCAATAGTTAAACTACCTGCAGGGTAGTCGTTTAGTGGTGTTTTTTCAGATATTGACTTATCGTTATTTTCAATAAAGTAAGAAGCAAAATCATATTCCAGATCAACAGTCAAAGGGTATCTAATTGTGTCATCAGGCATAACCACTTCGTTTACCAGCAAAACAGTATCAAATACTGGGTCGCGTTTAATCTTATATATATTCTTCGCAAACAATGCAATTTCATCGTAAAACCTTTTCCATCCTCCTGGCATACATTTATCGGCAGAAAAATATTTTATTGCCCAGGTTATACTTGGATAATGATCTGGATATTTTCTAATTTCATCTTCTAATTTATGCAGAAACGTTAATGCTTGTATATTATGCTCCCATTGCAAATATCTTAATACATACCTTATAACGGAATAACCTTCGGCTACAACATACATTTTATAGATGGATTTCATGCTATCCAGTTCCGCCGGAGTGTAGCTGTAACATGAAATTAAATAATCATTTTCATCCGTTTTGATCTCATATTTAGAAATATACTCAGGATCTGCCATAGGACTATTAGGCAATAGTTGAGTAGGATAAGCCTTTACTGCAACATCTACATCAATATAATATTGTAGATCCCTATCAAAGGCTTCAACAGTAATGCCGGGTAAACCAATCATTAAATCTGTAGATAATGGCAAATCAGAATCAGCAAATATTCTTGTTAACTCATCATATTTTTCTATTTTTATATTTTTCCTGTTAACAACGTCAAGCGTAACTTCGTCTGTTGTCTGGATTGAAATAATCCCCTGGCTAATAATTCCTCCAGATGTAAATATTTTTATAATTTCCGCAAGCCGGGAAGTAGTATTCTTGGTGTAATTAACCACCACTTCCACTGGAAAACCATATTTTTCTTTAGTTTCAACAATCCATTTTGATAAATCCACATCACGGTTATACATTCCATAATTTGCATCAGCTATCCATAGTACTCTGACTTTATTTTCACCAATCCATTCAATTTCCTTTTTTACACGATCGAGGTCAAATTTACGGACCTTCTGCCTGGTTGCTGAACCCCAGTCACAAAAAGTACATCCAAAAGGGCAGCCACGATTGGACTCAATAATAGCGGCATCGACATTGGCATTATAGGAATCAAATACCCCATCAGTATATGGAGAAGGAATCATGTCCGGCTGCTCAAACCTTATTCTATCGCCCGTATGAACAAGATTTTCCATGTGCCTGAAGGTTATTCCGTCTATCATTTTCAATTCTTCATGGATATAGTTAATGTCCCCATTCTCCAATTTAAAAAGTACTTCAAGAATTTCTGCAGCCGCAACCTCACCTTCACCATGTACTGCAACATCCACTGATTTATTGATATTCATAAAATCAGCGCAGGCTTGTTTATAACTTGGAGTGCTTGGCCCTCCATGTATCGTAAGATTGCCCTTGTCACTGTCCTTTAATCTATTAGAGACATTCAAGTTTATTTCAATTGACCACATGTAATTAGAAAATAGCCATACACCTTTGCCGAATTTTTTATAAGGACCATTTAACAGTTCTTTCGGAGTCATGTAGGATATAGGTAAAAGTTGGTACTTCTTTAACAGTTCTCCATCCTTATGCGATTTTATTGCACTATATATCATACCTAAGGCCAGCGGATAATGGTTAGGCATATGGGGTGCAAAATAGATGGGGATTCGCCCATCTGGTTCCATCTCGTTCCAGCTTTCCGCTTTTTTATGTGCTTGTGTCGGTGGAATGTGTTCTCGCGATTCTACAGATGGCCGATTTAAAATAGCTGTTTCTGAAACACACTTTACCAGTAGCCCATTATTAAATAACCAGTTGATGCCTTTTGTTCGATTCGCATTGTCGCTAATAATGGATTTTTCAGTATTAACCTCACAGATTGATTTCCCATGAGAAAACGATATAAGAAGCAGAACCAGTTCAATATCCAGAATATGATGTTTTCGAGATACTGAACTCCATATCTTAAATCCAGACTGCACAGGCTCAAGTGAAAAATTTCTACTTAACCTCAAATGGAGGTTATTATCAAGGGCGCGAAATTCAGTGCAATCGACGAGGCTTAATGTGCCAGATAATATCTTTTTTTTCGTGCTATGAACTCTAACGAGTATCTTTGAATTATGTAGTTGCTGAATACGGTTGTAAATATTCTCCAATGTAGGAACAATGGGAATTAATTTTGCCAGCTTTCGGGTTTGAAGCTTTTTTGCTACTGTTTGAGGTGCACTGGCCTTTAAAAAATATGAAAGTATAATAATGTCTAATTCTGATAATTGTATGGGAGATATTGTCCCTGAGAGTTTCCCGGCAAAAAAAACATTATTATGATGAAGCACTCTGACTTCCGGATTGATTTCTAAAACCTGTTTTGCCACAATGTAATCCTTGATTGCACCCTGTTTTTTTTATGTATATCATAATGACATGAGGAAATAATTACCTCTTTTAGAGGTTTGAGTATATCACTAAATAAAACTTTCGAATACCAATCTATCTCAGAGTGTAGATAATGAAATTACCGTTCGACCTGATTTCGCCGAAGGATGAATAAGCTTTTTGTCAGGCATTTTAGAGTCCCCGACGGAGGATATGTAACCCTGCCTTCAGGCGGCGGACTTGTGAGCGTAGCCAGGGTGAATGAAGCAGCTAATATTTTTGGGTAAACGATAATGTGTAGGGTGGATATTGCCCGTCAGAAGTGGGTGGTTAAGGGGGGGGATGGTATTCGATATACGACAGATGTTTTCTATGGATGCTGGGCTAATTTTAATCGGCCGAATGGCCGATCAATCCGGGTTTTAGCCATAACTCGAAGCCACTGGATTTAGCTGGTGGAGAATTCATTCTAATGATTAACTATAAAATTCAGTTTAAGAATAACACAAAAAATATTTGCACGGAGGAGAAATGAGTGCCCTGTCAAAAGAAGATGAGAAAATTATAAACGAAAATTCAGACTTGATCGAACTTGTTATAAATGCAATAAATTTCGATAATTACATGCCTTCTCTAAATAACAATTTAACTATAGCAGAGGAAAATGGCTGGACTAATCTTGTGTTTGCAATAAGGAAAATTATTTCTGGTGAGTGGAATACAGATATACTCTTAGATCTGGATCGCGAAGACCGGGTAATAATATCAAAAATAGTCTCTGTCATTGAGTCTCCTGAAACTATGGCAAAAACATTATTACACCAGGCTGTTCAGCAATACAGTCAAGGAAATATCTCAGAGTCTGAACTAATATGCAGAAAGGCATGCGAACTTGCGCCTCATCTTTCAGAGGCAAATGCTCAATTAGGACTTGTGTTACAGTCACAGAAAAAACATGAAGAATCGAAAACATGTTATAAAAAAGCGTTAAGTCTAAAACCGGAACAGCCTGTTGTTCATTTGAACCTGGGCGTAATTTTACAAGATCAAAAAGATTTTGATGCGGCCTGCAAACAATTTCAGTTGGCAGTTGATATTGACCCAAATCTTGTACCCGCTATGGAGCATCTTGCATACTTGCATGAAAAGGCATATCGATTGCAGGAAGCGCAATCATTGGTGGATATAGGTCTTGAAATTGTTCCTGATAATACAGCACTAAACCTGGTTCAATCAAAACTTCTTCAACGAAAAGGCCAATTTGAGGACGCTGTCAAATTCCTTAAAATCGCATCAGAATCAAATAGCACATCTTTGTTACATAGTGAAATCCATTCAAGACTTGGGTATCTTTATGATCGACTGTATCAATCTAAGCAGGCATATCACCATTATTCAATAGGTAACCAGTTTGCAGAAAAACAGTTTCTTCAACAAAATGTAAATAAAGAACAATATATAAAACAGGTGAATCACATTGCAGAAATGGCCGCGAAATATGAGCCGGATCAACTAAATAAGTCTTCTAAAAAAAGCACGGAAAACACGCCTGTTTTTTTAGTTGGATTTCCTCGGTCAGGGACTACCCTGATGAACCAGATCCTTGATAGCCATCCAAAATTGCAGTCACTCGAGGAAAAACCACAAGCATTTAACATGGTAATGAAATTCCTGGAATTAACTAAAGGCGAATTAAACCCGTTAGCGGATATTAGTCAGGAAAATATCGGTAATTTAAGAAATGTTTATTTTAACACTGTTAAAAAACACATTGAACTTGACAATGATTTACTCTTCATAGATAAATTCCCACTCAATATTGCCTATATTCCAATAATATGGAGGGTATTTCCGGAAGCCAAATTTATACTTGCACTTCGCCATCCCTGTGATGCCAGCTTAAGTTGTTTTATGCATAGCTTTGGCGTTAATCCTGCAATGGCTAATTTTCTAACGATGGAAAGCACTGTAACTTTATATGCAAAGCTAATGGGCAATTGGGGGTTGTTTTCAAGTAAATTTGATCTAAATACACATATCATTAAATATGAGAATTTAATTGTAGACTTCAAAAAAGAAACCCAGAATATTCTAGATTTTCTTGAGGTTGAATGGGACGATGAAGTATCAAGGCACACTGATAAAGCTCGCGCAAGAGGTGTCATAGATACACCTAGTTATGACCAGGTAACTGAACCAATATATAAACATGCCAAATATCGTTGGATACGGTACAAAGATAAACTTGAGCCCTATGCCAGCACCCTTGAACCCTATATTAATATTTTTGGTTATGCGAATTAGTTCAGGAAATATTAGTGATTGCTGTTTACCGGATGAATACCAAGTTTGACAAATAGTCTTCGTATCGAGTGCTGAAAGAATATTTTGCCAGCCTTCAAAGCCGGGGGTTTAGGTAAAATATTTTTTGCGTGAGACATTTTGACAAAAATTACCACCGGCATTAAGATTAAATATAATTTAATTATTTTAATATCTTTAGAGTTTAATTACCTGCAGCTTGCTGTAAAGTTTTATTGTAGATGTGGCTTTATCTGCACATGTTAGCCTGAAGGTGAACCTACATAACTTATACCTCGTCCGCTTGCGTTGGGGAGGTTGATTTTAATGCTAAATTAGGGTTATAAATTTGTTTATTGCTAACGAATTAGTTTTTGTTGAATTGCACAAGACAGCCTGTACCCATATTGGAAAGTTATTAGCCTCAGTAACCGATGGGCTTCAACAGGGAAAGCACAATTCACCACCGGCGACACTGCTTTCCAGTGGGCGAAGATTTATAGGTTCAATACGAAACCCATGGGACTGGTATGTATCACTATGGGCTTATGGGTGCGATAAAAAAGGACGTGTATATAACTTTACAACGCGTCCATTATCAATCAGCAGGATGTCCGGCATGGTCACCAGTTCTAAATCATTAAATACAAGCAGTAGAAAACCTGATCAATGGAGGCGTTGTTATTCGGATATTAATAGCGCCTCAGCTTTTCAGGACTGGCTATGTATGATGAATGATAAAAATTACTGGAATGATTTTGGCGAAGGATATGGTGTCAGCCCTATAGCCAGGGTTGCTGGATTGCTTACCTATCGCTACATCAATCTATTTTGCAAGCATGTTCCTGCAACAATAACATCTGTTAATGATCTTGACGCCTATGCAAGAAAGAATTGCTTTGTAGATCATTTTATACGGATGGAAAATCTGGAAGAAGATTTTATTTCAGTTCTGGAATTATGTGGTACACATTTATCGGAAACACAAAGGCTTTCAATATGTTCTGAAAACAAAACCAATACTTCATCACACAGAAAAGAAACTGCTCACTATTATAATGATGAAACTATAAAACTGGTTCAAGAAAAAGAAAAATTGATTATAGATAAATTTGTATATACTGCCCCATAATTACCCGACCCTACGGTAGGGCGGGATTTAACCCGCCGCAGCTGGTCGGTTAAAACCGACCCTACGGGTAGGGCGGTGTTTTAACCCGCCATGGTCGGTTGAAACCGACCCCACAGGTAGG
>CAZDRA010000108.1:0-15278 GCA_964507705.1 uncultured Roseivirgaceae bacterium
GTCTATCCTATTTGTGAAATGTTTAATTATCACATTTTTTGAATAAGGAAGAACTCCGTCCTTTCTTGTATTAAAATCTGATTCTTTCAATTCTTCAATCATCTCTATACATCCTTCCAAATATTTCAAATCATTATATTTATCATTTGTTATGTCTTCTGGCGGATATGACAAAAACATAAATTTCTCTGGTAGATGAACATACGTCATAATTAACGCCGTTTTTGTGTTCATTTTAAAAACCTCCCTTCAATTACTTCATCAAATTTTACCCATTTACCATTTAATTTTAGTTCTACTGGTTGGATATTACTATTTATCCAAAATTGACTTGCATCATCATTTTTTAACCATTCAAAATCATTTAGTTTTTTTTCATCACTCCAGCACCAAATTAATGTAGCATTTTTTTTGTTTGTTAACAAAACATTTTTCTCTTCAGATAATATAACTTGAGCGAATTTGTATTTTGGTTCTTCTATTTTGTATCCTTTATCTTTTAGAAAGTTAATTGCTTCTTCTGTTTTCATTCTTTGTCCCCTGTTAATGTTTTATTTATCATTCTAATTCTCCAGCTATTAATTCTATCTTTTCTTTTTCGGTTAGTTCTTCTGAGCTTGGTTCTAATTGCTTTTGAATATTATATTCTTTTACAATTATATCCCCACAAAGTGCCATTAGACTTACTGACGGTTTGAAGTATTTTTGTGTTGCTGAATTTAAAACGTCTAAATCTACATCGCTTAGTTGTATTGTTATGGATTTCATTTGTTTGAGGTTGGGGATTTAATTATGTAGTGCTTTTCATCTACTTGTCTCATTGCATGACCACATCTACATTGAATATATTTTATATCATTTGACGTGTGTCTAACTCTTTTACAATTTTGACATTTAAATATTTTCATTTTTAAGTTCTCCTTGATTTATAAATATGAAAGTTTTAAATTGTGGTAAGTAAATAAAATTTTCATATTTGATATTATTTTTAAATTTTAATATATGTTTTATCATTTTTTTAAACCTCCAAATTGGTATATAAAATCTATTCCATGATTAAAAAGTTGATAATTTATTCTAGTATTTGCAAACTCTCCAAATTGTTCTTTATCATTTCCATAGTATTCGTCTGTAAATATTTCTTGTTCGGTTGTATCAAATTGCTTTCGTTTTAGGTATTGTAAAATTATATCCAGTTGCTCATTTGTAAATAATTTTTCTTTCGGACGAATATTAAATCCACCCATTGCATACATTTGAGGATTTCTTGTTACTTTTATGAAATCAAACTTTTTTAGAAGTTTAGATTTTATTTCTTTAAATTGTTCTTTTGAAATGTAATTTATTGATACCATTTTTGAAGCCTTAATTTAATTAAATTGAATTCATATTTAAACTTTTTGTTAAGTTTTTGTAAATCAACTCCCAAAAGAACTGTTCCGAATCCTATTGCAAATATTGAACCGACCATTGGAATTGGAAGAGTTAGAATTCCATATACTATTAAGATTGAGCCGAATATTTTTTGAGTTAGGCTTTTATCAGTTATAATTATTATGCCGTTTTTTCTCATTTCGTGTTGAGCATATACAATTTCTTCTGGTGATAATATTTTGTTTTTTATATTTTTTATCATAATTTATTTATATTTTTTATATATATAAAGACTATTGTGATTGAATATATATGTTGGAATATATAAATGTTTATAAATGTAATATATTTAAAATATAGTTTATTATAATATAAAAAATATATATTTATGATAATTATTGATTGATTTTGTTGATTGATTTTGTTGATTATTGATTAATTTTAATAATTATTAATGAAGTTTTTAATGAAGTTTTAATTAAATTATATAATTTAGAATAATATGGTTTTATTATTATTTTTTAGTGATTTTGCTGTTTTTTGATGAAATCCCAAAAATTAATTTTAAAAAAGTGGTCGTTTTTGGCACTTTTTACAGAATAAAAAGTTTTTTTCTACAGAATAAAAAGTTGGAGAAAATACGGGTTTTTTGCGATTTTCGTGGAAAAAAACGATGAGTTGAGATGGATTTACAAGGTAATGTTAAGGGATTCAAGGGGTAAATACACTTATACTAGAATATAAAATATATAATATATATATAGAGTTTACTAAACTTTATCTCTTAAAGCCCTTAAATGAATTTTGGGGGGTTAAACCAAAAATTATATAAACTAAAATAATATGGTTTTAATATGATACGAAAGATTTTCAAAAGTGGTGACCAGTTGATAGTTTCTCTCCCAAAGAATTGGGCAATGGAATGTGGTTTGCAAAAAGGAGATTATGTTGAAGTGTTGGAATTAGTTGAACCAGCGGTTGAGGTTTTGAAAGAAGTTTTGAAGAATGGATATGAAGTTGTTTTGGGAGATGAGAATTATGAAACAAAACAAAGTGAAATTGAAAAGTTTGTAAGTGATGGGGTTTTGTTGAAGTCTGGCGATTGGATGAAATTTTCTGAGATTGTGAAAATTACAATTCATAAAGGAGGTGAGACAAATGGAAAAGAAATTTAGAAAGTTTACAGATGAAGAAATGAAGTTGACACAAAAAGTTGTTGATGGGAAAATTGCAGAGATGGAACATTTGAAGTTGATGGTTGAGTATAATACTTTTATGTTGGATAAAATGCTTGAGAGTAACTATTTGGAAAAACGAAGAGCGTTCGCAAGGCAAAACAATGAATTTAAGACTGAGATTGAGCAATTGACGAATGAAATTGAGATTACACAGAAACAACTTGAAGAAGGAGTTGAAATTACAGGAGATGAAGATGAAACAACTAAAAATGAGGATGAAAGCAATGAAAGTGTATCAATGGTTCAATAATGGGGTAGAGAATCAATCTCTATATATGAAATTTGGCGGGTTTATAGGTTCAATTTTCAACTTTTATTTAAATATAGGTAAATTATGTATGTCTAACAAAAAAAGCTCGTTAGAAACGGTTTATGTCGATTTTAGTGTTCCCAAAAGAAACAATATTCAAGTTTTTGAAAGGAGGTTACAAAATGGCAGAAAATGTTGGCATTAATCGCGTTCCCACACCAGAAGAACAAAACGATTTCAAACCGTTAGGATTTAAAGGCTCAAGAGAATTCTTTTTGCAAGAGTTATCTAAAATCGAATTAGATTTCGCAAGAGAACACAAACCTTTTGATTCACAATGTGCAAAATTGGATTTCGCAGATAAGTTAGAGACGATTGAAAAAGAAAGCGAAAGAAAATACGGCTACGTAAGAACAGAAGACGTGAAGAGTATTGATTTCGGAGATTTAAAAAAATATGGAAATTTGAAAAGATTTACTATTGAAGCAGACGATATTGAATTAGAAATGCAAAATGTGAATAACACGAAGACATCAGTTTTAGTTGGACACACAGTGAAATATGTTTGTGAGAGGAATCACGGTTGCTCAGTTTTCATTCCAATCGACGTTTATGAAGAACGCTTTGGGAAGAAGAAAAATAAAAAAGATTAAAAAAAATATTATTAGAATGATTTTTTAAGTCATTCTAATAATATTTATTGAGTATTTTTTAGTTAAAAAATTCAAAATGGGAAATCCAAATATATATAAATATGGTTTCGGTAGTGGATACCGAACTAAAAAGTTTGATGACGAAGTTAGAGAGAAAAGTCGAAAACCTAAAAAACGCCGATGGTCAAAAGATTATTGCATTGACCAATTAGAAATTATTTTGGGAGAATTTAAAAAATTGTTGATGGAGAATGAAAAAATCAATAAGAAAAATCCAAATCGTTTGAAATCGGAAAGTATAAGAGATTTGAATAATATGATGGGACGTATTTTGCAATTTATGCAAATGTTATATCCACCGGTTCAAAAGAATTTGAATGTAAATATTGAGATGACTGCGATGACAGTGATGAACAGATTGAAGGAATTTAAAGTGAAGCAAATGCGAGGTGAGAAGATTGATATAACTAAATTGTATGACGACGAAGAGGATAATGAGACACGAGAAGATTAATAAATTTGAAAGAAGTATGAAAAAGATTTTGCCAATTTTACCAAGTCATGATGATAAGGGTTTCTATTTCACATATTGCTCATTTTATCATCATTCTGGAATTGTGGGAAGTGAGAAAGCTCAACGTTGTGAAGAAAAGAAATGTGAGTATTTGCAAAAATATAGGAAACGAAAATGAAAAGTGAGTATATTGAATATTTAAAAAGTCATGAATGGCAAAAGTTGCGATTGGAATTGATGAATGACGCAGAATGGATTTGCGAAGACTGTGGAGGTAAGGCAATTGAATTGCACCATTTGAGTTATGAGAATTTGGGATTTGAAGAATTGGGATTTGACGTAATTCCATTGTGTTTGGCTTGCCACAAAGATAGACATCTTGAAAAGAATTCGATGTCGGGATATGGTGATTATGGAGAATGAATTAATTTTGTTACCCAAAGACTTCCGAGACCCAGTGGCATTTCAATATGCCTATTTGAATCAAGTTCTTCACGACAAACAGATTGAAGTTGTAAAGTCACTTCCCAAAAATAAAGTAATTGTTTGTGGGAGGCGAGCGGGAAAGAGTCAGATGGTTGCAGGCGAATTAATACGTGGTGCAGTATTGATGTTGTATCGTCGGCAGATTCTAATTGCACCAACATATAAGCAAGCAATGATTGTGTATGCGAAGATTTTGGATTTAATGTCGAGCGCCGGAATGGACGGTGACATTGAAAAAATTGTTAAATCGCCACATCCACAAATTCAATTCAAGTGTGGTGCCATTATCGATTTTGGCAGTGCTGATAATCCCGACAGCTTGAGAGGTGAAGCCTATTTTCGATTATTTTTGGATGAAGGCGAATTCATTAAAGAAGATGCAATGAGTGCAATACGACCACTAATTTATGACACTGGCGCTCCAATGTGGATTACAACAACACCATGGAAACGAAACTTTGTTTGGGAGTTTTGGAAACGAGGTTTGGCAGGTGATAAGGATTGGGGAAGTTTTAATTATTGCTATTTGGATAATCCATATTTGAGCGATGAAGGTAAACGAGAAATTGAAAAAGACATTAAAGAATGGGGAAAAGATAGCTTGTTTGTTCAAGCCGAGATTTTTGGAAAATATACAACTAACAGTGATTGTTATTTTGAAATGGATGATGTAATGTTTTGTGTTGTTGATGGAGTAGACCACGGACAACCCCATCCGAAAAAGAGATATGCCGCCGGTGTTGATTGCGCTGGAATGGGAGAAGATAAAAGTGTTTGTGTTGTTTTAGAAATTGACGATATTAAGAATGAAACACGAGTTATTGAAATTGCAACATTGGATAAAAATAAGCCGAGAGAGTTGGTTGTAATGTTGCAACAGTTAGATAATAAATATAATTTTGAAAGATTGTATATTGATAAAACCGGGTTAGGTGAAGGACCAGCCGATTGGATTGGAATGGAAATTGGCGATGAGAAAGTTGTTGATATTCGTTTTAGTTTGGCGTCAAAAATGGATATGTATAGTAATTTAAAAATGTTGATACAAAAAAGAAAGAAGAAAGAAGTGGATGGAGTAATTAAAGAAGTTCCAAATATAATGTTGCCAGATAACAAAATGTTGTTACGAGAAATGATGGAATTGCGTTATGAAACTATGCCGAATAAGACAATTAAGATTCATCATCCCGACGGCAGTAAGTATCATGACGATTATGCGGATGCGTTGGCATTGGCATGTTTGTTTTTAAAAGAGGATGAAATTCAAGAATATGAAGCATTTATTAGATGAATTAAATTATATAGTTTAATTCTAATATTTTAATAATGATATTTAGTTTTATTTTATATTGATGATGGGAATTAAAAAGTGGTTTACGGTTGAAAGTGGAAATAGTTTTGAAACCTATGTCCCACAAATTGTAATTGATAATGTTAAATCTAAATTGAGTGAAAGTGCTAATGAGAAATTTAAAGGAACAATTGAACAGGACAAATTGAATTATTCTGAAATTGGAGAAGCCCATCCATTTGACTTTTCAGTTACGGAAGGTATATTTAAAAAGTTTGGTTTTGCGAATGGGGTTGTAAATAAGTATATTGATTTTATTGTTGGTCCTGGATTTTATGTTACAGGCAAAAATGATGATGCAGTTAAACTTATTCAAGACTTTATATTAGAAGTGAATTTTGATACTGTGTTGCGAGAATGGGTTAAAGAGGCATTGGTAAAAAACGGCTTTTTAGAATTGGGAGGAAAGATAGATGAACCAATCAAAGGTGTAAAGATTCTTGATGCAAAAACAATGTATATCAAACGAGATAACAAAGGAAATGTGACAGGCTTCACACAATATCGTGGCAATAAAATGAATTACAATAAAGCCAAAGCCACTCCATTTAAACCATTTCAAGTTGCACACTTAGATTTCAATTCAATAGGCGACATGGCGTATGGTTTGGGAATAATTTTTCCAGCATTAACAACAATTAATAATCTTTTACAAAACGAAAGCGACTTACATATGCTAATGAACCGAAAAGCCAATGCGCCTTATCACGTCAAGATGGGCGGAGTTGTAGGTGGCAAGTATTTCAAACCCGACCCAAAAGCCGTTGCCCAATTCGGAAAAGATTTGGAATGGCTCAACAACAAACACGAATGGGTTACCGACGGCTTAACCGAAATCAGCGTTATTAATTTTGGGAACATTGGTGAGAAGTTTGCCGAAGTATTGAAATATGATATTGAAATGTTATTTTATATTTTTCAAATTCCTTCTGTGTTGATGGGAACCGCAAATATAAATGAAGGGATTGCTAAAGTTCAAATAGATGCATTTGAAAGACGAATTAAATCATTTCAATCTGAAATTGAAAAAGTTGTTGAACAAAAGATATTTAAAAGAATTTTAATGAGTGCCGGTATAAGTGAACATGTTGAATTTCATTGGGGAAGACCTTCAAACGCCGAGAGATACCAGAGGATTGATAAGATAACAGAATTACTTAAAACGCCAATATCAGAGAGTTTAAATTTATTGTTAGAACAGGATGTTGTTAGAACATTGGAGTTGAACGAAGAAGAGTATTTGAAGTTATCAAAAGGAGATAAACAACAAAACGATATTCAAAAAAAAAAAGAATTACAAAGACGACAACCAGTTATTCCAGGACAAAACGCAAAACCAATTCAAGGCGAACACTTTGAGAACTGCGGATGTGACGATTGTTTGAGCATTGAAGAGTATGACGAAAAATACAATACAATTCATGAGTGGTTAGGATTTAATTATGGAACATATGTAAAAAATATTACGGCGTTTATTAAAAAGTATAGTTATGATTTGGTTGCTGGCAATACAGTTACCGAGATTAAAGCTGGTAAGTTTTCAGCTCCCCAAATAAAGAAGTTGAAAGAAATTTTAACAACTGGATTTCAAAAGGGGCAGAGTATAAGTCAGATGGTGAGTGAAGTTAATAAGAATGTGAAGCCTAAAGATTTGTTAAAGGTGGAAAATGATAAGATTGTCAAGAAAGAAGGAAAGGCAGTTGTGGTAAGGCACGCAGATAAACGAGCAATTAATATTGTTAGAACCGAAGTCACACGAGCAGCAAACGCAGGTGCAATTGAACAATACAAAGCAGATAAATTCAAACAAATTAAATGGGTTGCATCTTTTGGGAGTAGAACGTGTCCAGTGTGTTCAGGTTATGATGGTGAAATATTTGACATTGGTAATGAACCTGCAATTCCCCAACACAGCCAGTGCAGATGCACAGTAGTGCCCGTAACGGAATTAGGATGAAAACAAAACCCAAATGCGCTATCGAAAACTGTAATCGCACAGCATTAATTCTTTTCGGTGACAATTGGATTTGTGGGGAATGTCTTTCAGAATATGATAGAAGAATGAAAGAGAAACAGTTTTTAAATTTGCAAGAAGAGTTAAAAATGGGGGCTGATGAAGAATGCCAATAGTAATATGTCCAAGATGCAATCAACGAGTTTTAGTAGAAGCCCATTCCGAAGACGTTGAACACATTTGCAATTCTACTAACGAGGTTGTAGATAACGAAGATGTGCCCATTGTGGGAGATTGGGAAGATTATACTGGAAGTGGAGTTGAACATAATGCACTTAGACGAGGAACAGAAAATACATTGTTTGGAACACGAGGTGCAATTGAAGGTGAAAGCAATTTTCCAAGAACAGCACGCGGTGCTCGAGAATCTACTCATAGGACACGACAGCATATTGAACATATATCTTTGGAGAATAAAGATGGAACCAAATGATAATTTAGAAGATGTTATAAAAAAGTGTGTGTGGAAAGAAATGTCTGACGACCCAAACTCTACCACGTTCCAAGATGTTACCGAAGGACACAAACTTTATTCATGCACTAAATGTAGCGGGTTGCCATATAGTTGTCCAAATTATATTTTTATTAATAAAGAAAAGCCAAATTATCATAAATTATAGTTATATAAATTAATTCTATTTATTTAAAAAGATTATTTAATTAAATATTGTAAGGAGATTACAATGCCAAAAGCTTTTGATAAATTACGTAGTAAAATTTGGGGTCAATTACGAAATAAAAAGAACCCACGAACTGGAAAGTTGTTTACATCTAATGATGCTTATGCTGTTGCGGTTGCACAATGGAAGAAAACCCACAATGGAGCATTGCCAAGTTCAGAAGGCGTTAAGGATTGGCAAGTTATGGAGTTCTTTGTTCCTATCTCCGAAGCAGTTAGTTCTGGAAAAGATTTTATGATTAGAGGGATTGCAATTAATGAAACTACTACAAGAAATGGAATCACTTATACGGCGTCAGAGTTAGAATTGGCAGCACCAACATTTAGAAACAAACCAATGATGATTGACCATTCCAATTCAATAAAAGATATTGTTGGACGAACTACAGAAAACGTAGTATATAGTTCAAATAAAAGAGCTATTGAGTTTGAAGGAAGAATCATGGATGAGAAAATTAAAGAAATGATTAATGACGGAAGAATAACAGATGTAAGTATTGGAGCCAAGGTTCAAGATTTAGTAAAGAATAAAGATGATGAATCAATTGTAGCAGTTGGTATTGAAGGGTTGGAAATAAGTTTAGTTGCTGTTCCCGGAGACCCAGGTGCTAATTTAGCGAGCGCGTTAAATCAATCTTTTCAATTAAAAGAAAGTGCTAATGCAGCAGAATCAATATTAAACGACTTAGCAGACGAATTAGACCTTTCCGAAGAAGTATTAAAAGAAAGTGTATCTCATACTGAACTAAATTATACAAAGGAGGACAATATGAAAGAAGCGGAAATAAACCAAAATGAACAATCAAATGAAGCTGTAAAGACTGAAGAAGTTAAAACTGAAGAAGTTAAAACTGAAATGGTTAAAGTTGATATGAGTGAAGTAAATGCGTCAATTAGTGCATTAGCAGAACAAGTTTCAAAATTAACGAAAAAAGTAGCAGAGCAAGATAACGTTCCAGCTCCAGTAGAGCAATCTACGGAAGACGAGATTTCAAAAGCCCCTGCTGAAGACGAGACAACTGGAGAAGTTGGCGAAGATGAGAGTAGCAACGAAGAAGTTGCTGAAGAATCATTCGTTGTTGAGAAAGCAGACGTCGGACGAGGATTTCAAATATACCGAGATTACTCAAAAGACAGTGGCAAGTTCAATAGACTTTGTAGATAAAGTTCACACTTTATTTATTTGAAAGGAGGTTTGAAAAAACATGGCAGTTAATCCATTAGGGTATCAGAACGTCACAGACGGAGGAACCCCAAGGATTATAACAGGATACGCTAAGGAAGTTATTAGCGGTGGTCAGTTGGTCGGTGCATCAGGTGCAGCAGGAGTTGTTTCAAGTGGAGCATCAAGTTTCGCACCATCCGATATTGAAGTATTTCCTACAGATGGAAGTGCTAACTTTGTTGGAGTTGCGTTACATGATGTGGCAAGTGGAGCAGCATTAAGTATTGCTACAAGAGGAACATTCTTATTACAAGTAAATGGTTCTACTGTTTTGGCAGGAACGAAAGTTGGTTGCAATAGTAATGATGAAATAATTGTATCTTCGGATACAATTGGACGAGCATGGACTACCGGTAGTAATTCTGATTTTGTAGCTGTAGACATTCACGGATAAAAATGGCAAAAATGAAATATGTAGAAGAGTTATTGCAGACGAGCGCTGGAGTAGAAGGTCAACTTTTAATTCCACGTAAGATACATAACACTTTAATTGATGAAGTTGATAAAGTTCTTATTCCGCGAAGTGAAGCAGCGCTTTACTTTGGTCCCGCAGATATTCCTGGTTCAAGTATTGATGTTGATTTAATCACCCCAGACGCAATGAAAGTTCGTGTGGTAGGTGAAGGTGCAGAGAGTATAATCGGAGCACCAGCATACACATCATTCAATATGAAACCAGTTAAATACGGCGTTGCAATTCGTATAACATCAGAGATGTTAGAGGATAGCAAATGGAACCTATTACAGCAAAGTATCAGAACAACTGGAAAGCGTTTTGCAGAAAATGAGACAAATCTTATTTTAAGCAATGCATTAGATAATGCAACTAATACTGTGACAGGTGGTGCAGCAATATCAATTGCAAACATCACAAGAGGAATGCAATATTTGGATGACAAAGATTACACACCAACTACATTTTTTGTAGGTATGGAAGTAATCAATGACTTACGAAATATTGACACCTTTGTTGAGTATCAGAAAGTTGGAAACACAGACATGATGCAAAGAGGCTTTTTGGGAACAATGTATGGTCTTAATGTAATTAAGTTTTCCACAAATGTAGCACCGTCGGCAATATATAGCAAATATGCTTATATAACCGATAAGCAGCATGCATACGCAATTGCAGAAAAGCGAACTGTTACAATCCGAAATTTTGATTTACCTGTAAATGATATGAGCGCAGCAAATATCACACAGAGAATCACAGTTAGGGAACTAGAAGCTAACGCTATTTGTAAAATTATAACCTCTTAATTGAGTTTTTAATTTTATAACAACCATGCAGTTTAGAGAAATCTGCTGAAATCAAAAACCTCATGCCTACGGGCACAACTAAAAATAACTAAATAAAAAGGAGAAAATGTAATGGGATTAAAAAACGGATTACGAGAAGGACTTCCGAAAGTTAAAATAGTGAGAACTATAATTGAAAATCAACAAAAATCAAATAAGATTGATTTAAGCAAAAAAGATGTTGCACCTGTTAAGGAAACTATAACAAATAAGATTGATTTAAGAGAAGTATTATCAAAATCTATAAACAAAAATAGTAAATTGAAAGGAGGAAACTAAAAATGACAGCAGATATAGTAAAACAAATTAGTATAGGCTCAGAGAGTGGTAACATTACTGGAAGTTCAGTTCAGTTTAGAAACAATACTCATAAAACCGCATGGGTAAGAGTATTAACCGACAATGGAGTTACAGTGACGGTTAATGCAAGTGAAAATGATACAGATATGGATTGGCAAGTTGATTCAAAAACGTATGCATCAGGAACAAATGTTCAAAATGATGTATTTAGTTATAGTTCAGATTTTCCATATATGAACGCAGTTACAAGTGCAGTATCAGGAACAACTATAACGTCAGTAACTTTTACTGGGAGGGGAGAGTAATGACATATTACAAAAGAACCGATGACGACCTTGATAGAGGGCTTATAGCTGACTACAAGTTGGATGATTTACGTAGAGTCCCTACAGATGGAATTATTGCTCATTACAAGATGAATGATACCGCAGTATCAACTACGGTTATTGATTCTAAAGGTGGGAATAATGGAACATCAAAACAAACAACCGACTTAATGACAGTCGCGGGTAAGATTAATAATGCATTGAGCTTTGCTTCAGTAAATAATGATTATGTAGCTTGTGGAACTTCTGCAAAACCTGCCAATCAACTTACTTTCTCCTTGTGGATTAATGTTACTTCTGCTGTTGGGTATGAAAGATGGATAGCAACTGCTGAATCAACTGACCTTGGAGGATATCAGCTAAAAAACTTAGGAAATACAAAATTTAATTTTAAGATAAATGCTAATGGAACAATATATGCTCTAAGTGCAGATAACACCTTTAATTTATCTCAATGGTATCATGTGGTTTGCACGTATGATAATTCTAAGATGAAAATGTATATTGATGGAGTTTTACAATCTCATACTACAAGTGTAACTGGAGATATACAATATAACGCAAATGACCTTACAATAGGCAACTCTAGTAATTTAAATCGAGCATGTAACGCATTAATAGACGACGTAAGAATCTACGATAGAGCTCTTTCGGCTTCAGAAGTCTCAACTATTTACAACTCAGGCACAGGAACAGAAACAACAGAACTATTCAGAGAAGTAATTGTTGCTAAGGATAGAAAAGGATTTAATGATGGGACAATCTATGGATGCACCGATGCCCAAGGAGATGGTCCATCAAATTATAAATTAAAAGATGTAATGTCTTTTGATGGGATTGATGATAAGGTTGTTACGCCCGGAATTATGTCTGGATTGGAAAAGAATGGGTTTACTATCTCGGCGTGGGTAAACCTGACTGGAAAGAATGATGGAACCGCAGAGGGAATATTTTCAAGACGCGATGTCGGGGACACCAGGATTTATTTATCAAAAGAAGCTACAAAACACTTTCAGTTTAAACTTTATACGAACACAAATGTTGTGAAATCAGATAACATAATAGAATATGAAAGATGGTATCATCTCGTTGGAGTTTGTCAGAAAGGTGGAAATTTAATTAACCTTTATGTAAATGGAGTAAAGCAATCAGGCACTGGGACAGAAAGTGGAGGTTTAGGTGCTATTACAAATAATTACATTGGTTCAATAGTAAATGGTGCGCACATAAACGGAGACATAGGACGAGTAAAGGTTTGGAACAGGGCATTAACAGATGGAGAGATATCTAAATTATACAGGTTAAAACGATGAGAATGTTTATTGAGTCAATAGAAATTATAAAAAATGATAATTCCAATAGTAATGCAGACTTTATACAACAGGAAATTCCCAAAAGAGTGAAATATAAAAATGTAAAATCTATTTTTAAAAAACATGATGTTCTTCAATTAAAAAAGGAGTTTAGTTTGTCTACTGAAACAAAAATATTGCAAGATGTTAAGAAATTGCAAAAAAGGGGGAAAGTGTATAAACAAAGAAAACATTATTGTTATCACGAAGAAGGACTCCCTTGCGTGGTGGAGGAGTTATAATGGTATTTGATACGGTTAATGAAATAGCCACTCACATTGCCACAAAGTATGTATTACCTGTGGGAGTTAGTGGAGCATTAGTAGATACCGTGAGTTTGCAAAGAATCAAAGTGCAAAATTTTACTAATGTTTCTATTGACCCAAGTGGAATTCAAGAAAAATATCAAGACATTATTGTAGATTTTGCTTCTGCAGACGTAATAGAAGACGCCTTTGTTTGGGCTTCAACAGTTGCCACAAGTGGAGGAACAGTATTTTTAGATAATGGAACTACATCAAGAGATAAATTACAATTAGGAGATTTAACCGTAACTACTGAAGGTAAATCCCAAATAAATGCATTGCGATATTTGACAGGATTGTCAAAAGATACTCCAACTAAATTGCGAGAAATGGCTCAATCATCTTTGGATAATTTAAGTGCTGAAATGAGTTATTTCAAATCTAATGGCTAATAAAAGGAGGTTTATAATATGGTAGAATTAAAATATATTGGAAAACATCAACCAGAAGGAATGATTGTTGATGTAGATGAAGATAGAGTTGATAAATTGTTAAAAGAAAAAGATTTTGTTTTAAGGTTTGAAGAGAAGAAAGTTGAAAAAGTATTTAACGATAAAAAGTCTTTTAAAGTGAAAAAAGTTTTAGGAGAAGAAAATGACAATAGTGAGTGATGCTATTTCTGACTTTGAATCTCTTTTAGAGTATGGTGAGCAAGTAGAAATAAAATATTACACACAAGTTAGTAGTGGTGAATATGACGACGACGTAATGTTAATGCAATCCGGAACAAGTCTTTGGGCATCTGGAGTTATTCAACCCATTAATAATAATCAATATAGTTCCGATGCATTACTATTGCAACAAGGAAAAATATTGTCGGATGATAAAAAACTTTATATTAAAGGTAATATTTTAACTTCTGGATTGGCACCGATTAAATTTGGAATTAATGGAAGTCCAACAACCGAACAATATCAAATATCAGAAGAAGGAAAGGTGACTGACTTTAATATTAATGGAACGACAATTTATAAGAAAGTATATTTAAAATATTTGCCAGATGGCAAGTTTATAGGAGAATAATGGTAAATAAAAAGATTACAGAACTAGAAGAATTAACAACACCAACAAGTGACGACATTTTGGCTATTGTAGACGACCCAACCGGAACCGCTACTACAAAAAAGGTAACATTTGGGAATATGAAAAATGCTACAACAACTTCTGATATATCCGAGGGAACAAATCTTTATTATACAGACGATAGAGTAGATAATAATTCTGCAGTTCAACTTAACACTACACATAGGACATCAGATGGGAGCGACCATTCATTTATCAATCAATCTGTTACAACAAGTAGTAGCCCATCTTTTCATGGTGTTTATTTGCAAAACAATACAAAAATAAATATACCATTTAGTATGCTTGATGGTGTAAATCCTCAATATATCCTACTTTGCGAAGATGGCGGGAACAATGACGTATCTGGAGAGTTACGAATAAACCGGACTACTAGCAATTGGCAGTCAGCGATAATCGAGGTTATTGTTAGTTCAAATACAACTCAAATAGAGGGCGCATCTATTCGAACAAATCAAGTAATTCAATCAAATGAGAAATATAGTATAGTTACACTTACAAATTCAATTGACGGCAAGAAATATATAGCAATAAAATATGACGGAAATACATATCCAAGGTCAGATGCATATTTCTTTGGGAAACTAAAAAGTACAGCACAATCTCTTGTGACATTATCTGGCGCAGATGTTACAAATGTTGCTGAGTTCTCAACAAATTCAAGACAAACTTTTTCTGGAGATATGTTTATTACCAATGGAAACGTGGGTATCGGCACCACAACCCCAACAGAAAAACTGGATGTAGCTGGTTCGATAAACATCGCCGACGGTTCGTATTATAAGTATGCTGGGCAAAATGCGTTTAGGCTCGCAAAAGGAACAGACAC
>CAZDRA010000109.1:0-15057 GCA_964507705.1 uncultured Roseivirgaceae bacterium
TAATTTGTTGCAGCTTCTTGTCACTTTTCTATTCTATCCCTCCTACGCTAAAGCTTCGGCAGGTAGGCATTTTATCATTTCCTTATTTTCGCATTTTATCATTCGGGCTTTAACTGTATCAGCAAATAATCCCTGAAGCCGACATGAATAAATGGATCATCTCCATTGACATTGGTCAACTTTCTTTTGTTGGCATAATCATATACTGAATAGTTAACACCTTGCTTCAGGCCTCGCAATTCGATGGTATCGGTCTTTGACCATAAGTTGCTGTAAATACCATAAAACAGCTCTTCTCCTTTTTTTACCACATGGATCTCCGGGCTATCATAAGCCAAGTCGTACAAGTTGAGATATTCCGCGCTACTTAGTTTCAGCTTTGTATAATCTTTAAACCACCGGTTCCACTGTTGGTGCTGCGCCGAATCCAAGTCTGTATAAAAGGTAGTCACCTGAGCACCGGTACCTATGGCACTTTCAAAGGCCTGGGGTACAGAAAATCCACTCCACTCATCATCGGGAACTTGATAGCAATCGCCAACAGCAAATGCTGGTCCATGAATAGCTTTTTCCACTTTAATTCTACGTCGGGTCTGAAGTAGATTTATAGGGTCGGATGCACTGGCAATAACATAATAAGGCATACTGTATGGTGAATGCGGCGCCGCACAAATACATACTTCATGAATTGCGTCTTTATTGTGCTTTTTTAGAGTGACATCAATTACTTCAAATACTTTCGGTACTTTCTGAAAAGATTCTAAAGGTGATTTGTGCTTGTGCTTTTTATTATAGCAAGGAGGTACTGCCGACAATCCTCTGGTATCTGAATACAATCCATCGTAACCCCAATCGACAACAAAGCGTTCTACGAGTTTTCTGATGTGCTCCATGGCAGGCGCATAGGCAGGACAAAGCTGATAAAGCTTCCTGGATTCCAGGGGATAATTTCCTTCCTTATCCATTACCAATAGTTCAGCATGCTCTTTTGCCAATTGGCTTTCGGGGCTTACGCCCAAGGGGTACCACCACAAGTTTGTCTTGAATCCCATTTGATGCACGCTGTCCACAAAAGCAATCATATCGGGCTGACCATTGGGGAATTTACCCGGTGATCGATCGAAGCCCCAATCGCCATAATAATCGAACCACCCATCATCTAGACTGGCGATATTAATTCCCATGGATTTCAGCTCGGGAAGTATGCCATAAATCTCGTCCAGTGTAAAATCCAGCTCAAAACCCCAGCTTTTCCAGTAGGGCTCGTAAGCTCCTTCCGGAGAAGATGTTGGAATGTCAATTCCACGTTTTCTTAATAAATCACCATAGGTATGAAGGGCATCATAAAAATCAAGCTTATGAAAAATTATGGCACTCAATACGGTGTGATAAGATTCCTTTGGCTCGAGATGGGCCTTCATCCCGATGCTTTCATCTGGCACTTCAAGGATACCTGCATCAACTGTACCATCGTTTTGCACCACGACAGGCAAAGAAATCCATTGTGGAGTTTTCTCAAGATGGGCCAAGGCAACTCCCATGGATTTTCCCCAGACATCAATAAATGGCATTCCTCCTCCTATGACTTCTCCTTTTTCATCTGCAATATGCATTCCTTGAAAATTGTCCTGTTCAAAGCCGGGTGTAAGCCAAATCAACGAATAGTCTTCTCCCCACTCATTTATCCCCCCCTGGAATGAAGCTAATTTTTCTTTTGGGAATTCCTCCGGATGATTTAGTGCTATGCGTTGACTATAAACCGAATCGATATGAATTCTTTTCTTACCAAGGTTTCGGTAAGTTGTTTGAAAAAGTGCTACGTTAGAAAAATCTTTGGGAAGAAGTATTTTTGTCTGACGTTCGATATCCAAACCATTATTGCGATAATATCCAGTTATGACTGTTTCCTTGCACGCACCAAATTCTTCATGGTTTATTTCACTTTGCTTTACTGACTTTTTATCAATTGTAAAAGGATGACAATCTTCGCCATCAATTACAATTCCTGATTGAACCTTAGCATCAAAATAAGTAAGCGAGTTGTCAGACACATCTAACCACTGTATATCGCGCTTGAAATCTTTGTCGTACTTAATTTCAATATGGTCAGATTTGATTTGAATATCTTGTGCACAAATCGAAATGCTCAGCAATAAAAAAAAGGATAACCAAACAGATCGCTTTACTGCTTTTTCATTCATGTTAATTGTCATAATTTAAATTTTTAATAGCTTGTTTTCTTCAGTCTCTTTTTATGGCTTTATCAAGGCATTCAAATTCATTTTCAATCTTTTTGCTCTCGTATCAGCTGTAAAATTATCGTATTAGATTTTTTTAGTTTGAGTCTGTTCATAAAGCCCATCAAAATATAAGCATTTGAAATATAAAAAAATGAAATTATATCCTTATGAAAGAAATCAAAGATACTAAAATAAGTTTTTGAAACATGTGCTTATATATATAAAACTATTTTTGATATTCATCTCTAATAAGTTTCACTTGTCAGATGATTGTGAATAAATATATGGTTCGCAACTTTTACTCTACTCGGATAAAATGTATAAATCCAACTCATCACCAATTTACATACCAACAACATTGCCCCAGCAAATATTGACAGGTGTACCGATCGAGATGGATGAGTTTTTGTTCAATAAGCCATTTTCCAAGTCAACCTTGAAAACCACCAAATAATTACCATCCTGATTGGCTACAATAAGCCAATTTCCGGTAGGGTCAATATTGAAATCGCGGGGTGACTTACCTCCCGAAGACTGATGGCCAACTAAAGAAAGTGTACTATAAATCTCATCTAATTTAAAGATACCAATAGTATCTGACCCTCTGTCGGATGTATATAGAAATCGACCATTGGGGTGCAACCTGATGGCCGCTCCCTCAGGCTTTTCCCTGCTACCTTCCGGTTGAATAGCAATCTTTTGTATCTGTTCAAATCCGGTTTCTTGCTTATTAAAAACAAAAACTTCTCCTGACATTTCGCTCAAAACGAAGGCAAGGGTTTCAGAAGCATTTATCACCATATGCCTTGCTCCTGCCCCTGGATCAATACTTAAATGTAATTCGGAAGCAGGCAGCCATTTCTTACTTTCAATATTCAGTCGATAGGCATTTGCTTTGTCAATACCCAAGTCAAGCAAATAAAAACAATCATCACCAAATCGGTAGGCCATGTGCACATGTGACCCTTTCTGGCGACTCATGTCCGAGCCATTACCATGGTGTTGAATCAGTTGATGGTGGGGTTCTAATCCGCCATTTGGCAAAACAGGAAATGTCAATGCATTGCCAGTTTCGTAATTTGCCACGATTAGCTGGTCGGCAACAAGTGTTAAATGACAAGCATAATCACCAATGAGGGCTTGCGAATTAATCAGGGAAAGTTGGCCATTTTCAGCGATCTCGAAACAAAACACATGCGGTTTCTGGGCTTCAGGAAGTTCTTCGATAGCATATAAATATTTACCCTGATCGGAGATTGTCAGGTAACTTGGGTTTCGCAATGCTGTAACATGAAGTAATTTCACTTTCCCGGTTTTAAGATCGATATCCAGGCAAGCAATACCCAGCCCTACTGGGTTTAGTGCTGGAGAATAATCATTTGTATAGCTGCCAGTATAAAAAATCATGTTGTTAATTTTGAGTTTATAAAAGCTTCATTCAGGTCTGCCAGTATGGGTTTAATTTTACCGTCAGTCATCAGAAAAGCATGTATTTTATCCCCCAGATACTCCTGAAATTTTGGCCATCCGGCAAATCGGGGGCGCACATAGGCATTATTTAATGTTTGCTGAGTGGATGTAAAGAAATCATTGGTAATTCTATTGGCATCTTCATCTTGCCAGGCCATGATATTCCCAGGTTGCCCATGATGGGTAGTATAAACTCCCTTTTGTACTTCGGCACTACATATCCAGGAAGCAAAATCTACAGCCTCTTTTGCGTAAGGTGATGAAGCAGAAACGGCAATCCCAGCGCCACCGAGCAGTCCGCATTGGTCGGGCGCATCAGCATATTTCAACAGCTTTTTCCTAAAACCATCTCTGGAATAATTGCTATAATTGAATGCCAGCGGAACATACGGTATATCATCCTGTTCGGTCATGTGGTCATACAAATTCACAGGATTCCAATACAGGCTGTCGGGATGAAACAAGTCGCATATTCTACGCATGGATTGAAGTACTTGTTTTCCAATTTGTTCATCAATCAATATTTCATTTTCCTCACTGATCGGTGAGCCTGATTGGGCGGTAAGCGTGAGAAAAGTACAAAGCGAATCGGTCGGACAAAGTGCCATGCCGATGTATTTATTATCCTTTTTGAGTTGAATAGCTAAGTCAAATACGTCTTCCCAATTTTTTGGCAAAGGTGATTTTAAGAGATCGGGCCGGTAACTGGCACACTGAAAAGCAGCATCAATAGGCAACGCCCACTGGTGGCCATGGTAGTGATAACTATCACAACTTGGTCCTGCCGACTCCAAGCGCAACTTATCGAGTATTGCGCCAGACAGATGTGCATCGAGCGGTAGCACACAAGCGATTTTTTCCGCTACCCCCGAATGAGGGTGATCGTTGATGAGCAAATCAAAAGAGGCAGTAAGGTCACTTAATGATTGATCTCCAAAATCTTTTAAAGAACGTTTTTTCCAAACCACTTTCACCCCGGTTTGGGTAAAGTGGAGCTTTGACGCTGCCACCAGCGGGTCGTAGCCACGACTGTGATCCCACGTAATTCCATTCAAAACAATCTGGCTCATTGCTTTTTATTAAGGCTATTTTGATAAAACTCCTGTATTTTTTTCTGTCCTTTATCTGATAGATAAAAGGTGCTTAATGCCTCACTCTCCATATTTAAGGCAGCGTCTTCCACCTTGCCAATACTGATTTGGGTCAGTTGTTTGATCACCCGCAAGCAGTCTGCAGGCTTAGATACCAGGAGTTCTGCAAAGGCCAATACTTTTTCCTGAAACTCCTCTTTCTTATAAATATGATTGATGATACCTCGTTCGAACATTTCTTCGGCGGCTACAGTACTCCCAGTCATAATCAACTCGTTGGCAAGATTGGTTCCTAATTTTTTTGCCAGTCGTTGTGTGCCTCCTCCTCCTGGTATCAGGTTAAGGTTTATTTCCGGTAATCCCATTTTGGCATATTGGCGGGTGACGATCATGTCGCAAGCCAGGGCAATCTCGAACCCTCCACCAAAAGCATAGCCATTGATGGCCGCTATCACCGGTTTGCTATTGCCTTCAATCGCCGCATAAAGCGACCTGCCTTTTAATTGGAAAGCATCAAATTGTTCACGTGTTTGTTGTGCATATTCTTTGATGTCTGCCCCGGCCATAAAAGCTTTTCCTTCACCTGTAATCACACATACACCGATTTCTGTTTCCTGTGCCATATTTACTTTGCCCAAGGCCTCAACAATTTCATGCATCATAAGCTTGTTCATGGCATTGAGCTGGTCCGGCCGGTTAAACCTGATCCAGGCAATTCTATCAGATACGCTATATTTTATATGTTGAAATTCCATTAGTTATTCTGCTTTACTTTTTCCACAGAAATAATTTTATTGTCGATCAGTTTTTGTATTTGATCTTCATTTAAGCCCATTTCTCTCAGTAATTCTGGCCCGTGTTCGCCAATCATTGGGGAGGGTCTGCGTATTGCTCCCGGAGATTCACTCATCGCGAATGGGATATTGGTCACTTTCACCTTTCCGGCCTTGGGATGTTCTATTTCTACAAAGGTATTGTTGTGTATCACTTGTGGATCATGCTCCACTTCTGACTGTTCGTTTACCTTGGCTACCCACAAATCCAGTTTTAGCATGATATCCATCCAATCTTCAGTAGATTTTGTCTTCGTAATTTCTTCAATTAATCCATGGATTTTATCACGCTCATAAAACAATACCTGAGGATCATTATATTTTATAAGTGCATCATCTCCCAATGCCTTTACCAATTTATCCCAAGGACTCATGGCTATGGTGAGGTATCCGTCTTTAGTCTGGTAGGTACCAAAAGGTGCAGGGTTTCCGGGATGGCCAATTTTTGATTCGGGCCGTTCAAAGGAGGTATCCATGTTTTGAACGGTAAAATAATCTTGCATCTGAAAGGCAATAGCTGACGACAGAAGGTTGGTTTTTATTTCCTGCCCTCTTCCGGTTTTTTCTCTAAAATAAAGCGCTGCCAATATCGCATAAACAGAATTCAGGGCATTGACCTGATCGCAAAGCGCCGTACCAATGGCCACTGGCCCGTCTAATTTTTTACCACTTGTCATGATTGCGCCACTTACACTCTGTACCAGCAAATCCTGACCTGGTCTGGTAAGGTATGGGCCGGTATCGCCCCAGCCACTTGCCGAGCAATAAATAATACCAGCATTTATTTTCTTAATATCTTCATAGCCATAACCCAGCCTTGCCATAACCCCGGGCCTGAAGTTTTCTACGATAACGTCTGCTTCACGAGCCATCTTCATGATAATTTCTTTTCCTTCTTCGGACTTCATGTCAATGGCTATCGATCTTTTATTTCTATTCCATGCCATAAAACAGGGCGATTCGTCTCCAGCAATCCATTGATTAAAAAATGTCATGCCCCGATAAATATCACCAGAACCATTCCGCTCTATTTTTATAACATCAGCACCCAGATCTCCCATCATTTGCGTGGCATAAGGCCCTTGCAATAGTTGAGAAAAATCCAACACTTTCACTCCTTCCAATGCGTGTTTCATATCTTATTTTTTAGCTGATATCTCGGCAAGGTGCACAAGCCTCCATCTATAATTAAATTTTCTCCGCTTACAAATCCTGATTCATCTGATGCCAGATAAATGGCTGCCATGGCGACTTCTTCCGGCAGCCCATAACGCAGCATGGCAGCCTGATTTTCGCTGGCTTTCAAGTGAGCTTCTCCCTCCTCTTCAGCCCTTTTTTTATTCATAGGTGTAGCGATAGCACCGGGAGAGATACAATTGAAACGAATATTTTGATTTCCAAACTGTCCGGCCAACTGGTTGGTCATGGACAATATTGCTCCTTTTGCTGCCGCATACGCAGTCCAGTTATCCCAACTGCGAAGTGCTTGCACAGACGACACATTTATTACGCTTCCTCCTTTGTTTGCTAACATACAAGGCATGCAAGCCTGGGTGCATCGAAAAACACTTTTCAGGTTGATATTCATGATTTTATCCCAGTCTTCATCTGGCATATTTATAATATTCCCATCAATGGCTACTGCAGCATTATTCACCAGAACATCTATTTTCCCAAAATGATCCATACAAGCTTTGACCATGGCTTGCACAGATTCTGTATTTCCTACATCACAACGGACTGCCAACGCTTTTTTGCCCGATGCTGTAAGTTTATCAGCTTCTTCCCTGCATTTTATTTCATTGATGTCGCCCATAATTACAGTCGCACCAGCTTCGGCAAAAGCTCTGGTAATAGCCAGTCCTATGCCATCGGCAGCCCCTGTAACTATCGCAACTTTGTTATCTAGTCTTTTCAAATTATTATGACCTGTTTATCCAGTATTTCTCTATTTCTTCCAGGGTCTTTCCTTTGGTTTCCGGCATTACTTTTATAATGATATAAAGGGTAGGCAGGGTACATATAGCAAAAAACCAAAATGTGCCGTGGGCTTTCAGATTTTCTAAAAACCAGGGCGTCATCTGGCCTACGAATGTGGTACCAATCCACAACGCAAAAGTTGCCATTGACATAGCCACACCTCTTATTTTTGTAGGATATATTTCTGATAACAATACCCAAATTACAGGCCCGTAAGAAAATGCGAAACATGCTATAAATGAAAGAATGGCAGCCATGAGTAGGTAAGTATTATTTACCTGGAAGTAAAATAACAGACCTACAGCAATAAGGGATATGATAATGCCCACTACCCCAATGAGTAGTAATTTTTTTCTTCCCAATGAATCTATTTTCCATATTGCCAGCAAGGTAAATAATACATTTACAAGCCCAATTATTACCTGACCGCCGAGGGCGTCACTCAACTGAAGACCTGCCTCTTCAAGGATACGTGGTCCATAGTATATAATTGCGTTAATCCCACTTACCTGGGTTAAAAATGCCAAGGCTATCCCCATAATCATGGCCACCTTGAAGCCTCCTTTGAACGCCAAGGCTATGCCCCCAGATTCTTTGGTCAGATTGGCTTGAATATCGTTAACCTCTTTTTTAGCTTCAACCTCGCCAACAATTTTTGATAATACATGGATAGCTTCAGCTTCCCTACCGTTTGCGGCAAGCCACCTTGGGCTTTTAGGGACTTTCAAAAGCAAAAACAAAAACAACAAAGCCGGCAGGGCTTCACTGCCCAACATGATCCGCCAAACTTCCACTTCCATTATTTTGTGTAGCAAAGGGCTTGCATCTGCAAATGCTCCGGAAACCGACAAGTTAAGAAACCAGGCATTGCCAAAGTAAGCAAACAGGATACCGATCGTAATGGCAAACTGATACAGTGAAACCAACCTGCCTCTCTTATGGGCGGGAGCGATTTCAGAGATATACAATGGTGAAAGCATAGAAGCTATTCCAATACCAATACCCCCTATCAATCTGAAAATAACTAAGGATGTGAAACTTGCTACCAGCATGCAGCCAATTGCTGAGGCACCAAAAAATACGCCTGATAATATTAAGATTTCTTTTCGCCCAAACCGGTCGCTTAGCACTCCGGCAAGCAAAACACCCAACAGCGTGCCTACCAGTGCCGAGCTCACATACCATCCCTCCATGACTGTATTTAGCCCATATTGATCAGTGACAAATCCTATAGTGCCAGATATAACGGCGGTATCATACCCAAACAAGAACCCTCCAAGGGAAGCAATAACAGCTAAAATGTTGACATAGTTTTTATTCATGGTTTTGAAAATAATTTAGTGAAATCAAGGTTTATCAGACCTTATAATGAAGTGAATGATAATTCACAATGCACCGGCAAATTTTCCAAAAGTTTTCTTTATTAAAATGGAACAAACTATTGGTTTTAGCTTGTAAATGTAAATGATTAAGACGATGCATATACGATATTATAAACAAAACTAATTCATATTGATAGCCAACTCGAACATCAAATTCTTTAAAAAAATAAAATATATGTACACAAAGCAAACCCTAAGCTTATAGAAATGAGCCCAAAGTAAAATCTTCTCTTCGAAACTTGTAGCCACAAGTACCAGCCTCCTAAACAAATGATTATAAGACCTACTGAAACAATATCAATTGAAAGGCTCCAAATAAAAGCCAATACAGGCTGATATCGCTCACCTTGTTCTTTTTGAGTAGGGTTTCGTAATTTATGTAATGACCTCATGGCATCCCATCCATCAAGTTTAGTTTCTTTGACATTAATTTTTCCATCATTCAGGTCTGACTTAATATCATACCTCGTTCCAGGTTGTGCGGCAATAAAATTCAAACGCATAGAATCGCTCGAATACCTCAGATTATAAATACTGCCATCGACGTCTATTTTGTCCATGATCTCTCCTGCAAGAATGTGTTTGTCTCTTTCCAAGCCTATTTCAATAGTCTTATCAAAGCTGGATTCCTTTCTTTTCTCCCATGAATTGGAATACTCCCAATGGTGATTGAGCAACAATCCGCTAAACCCAAATAGCCATATAAAAAGAAGCAAAAATAAGCCAAGGTATATGTGGGTTTTGCGATTCCATTTTGCTATATTTTTCTTGTTTTCAGTAATACCCATTTTCAATTGATTAAACGGTGAGGCCAAATACAAGTGATGCCATAGAAAGCAACCCAATCAATAATGCAATGATTCCTATGTTCCTTTCATTTTTGATGTAGTACCAAAGAATGATTCCTGTGATACTTGAGAAAAAAAGACAGATAACAGAGAAATCAACCAATGACCCCCAAAGTTTAGTAAATACCCAGTTGCCCCTTATACTGGAATTGTGGGGACCCGGCATCATATGGAGCCAGATCAATTTGTTCCAAAAATTAGTTCGTTCACTATGTATAAATGCCATACCCCGTGTCAGATCTGCTTTGATTGAAATTCTATGTCCCGGTTTGGTCACCGGAATGTACATGCTGAGTGAATCTCCGAAAATATTGGATATCTCTCCTTTTATTTCCAATTGTCTCAAAATATCCTTTGCATATTCCATCCTGGTCTTATCAGGATTTGGAATATTAAACTTGACTGTCTTATCGACTGTATCATCGACCGAAAAGGACCAACTTTGCCAATCTTCCTGCCAATCGATAAAACTATGGTTCAGTACAAGGGCACTCAAGGAAAATATTATGATAATCGGGCTAATAAACAGGCCAGTGTGCAAATGAATATCTTTTATTAGTTTATAGTATTTTTTCATGTTAGCTTTTAATTCGAGTATGCTTTGCCGGTAAACTTCTTATGGATTGAGACATGGTAATCCAAGGCTATCCACCCACTAAAAGGTTATCAGAAATATCTGTGGCCCGTACCAGAGGCCTTAAGTATATGGTTTGGTTTCCGTTTCTCATCCTCTCAGCTCTTTTGTTGATCAGTTCGTCAGACCACTGACTTTTATAACACTTCATTGCTTTAATGGTATTTTCCCTATCTTCTTTAGAATATGATATTCGCATAGTCAAGTAGGAATCGTCAACGCCTCTTAGTAATTTTTTATCAGCATCGTCTAAATGAGAGGAAGGAGTTGCCACGTAGTATAACCCCTTGGTCTTTTCCCATTTCTTACTCAGGTAAACCTGGGAAATAGAAGCTCCAACAATGCGATGATCCATGTGGTTGGTACCTCCATCAGGCCCCCATGTGATGATGACGTCTGGTTGTAACTTGGTCATCAGGCTATCCAGCTCTCTCATCAGGTCTTGTATGTAAGGCACATGACCAAAATAACCTTCTTTAAGCTTTAATTGATCATGATATCCCAGCCATACCGGCTTCTCAATTCCCATATTTGAAGCTGCACAATTAATTTCCTTTTTTCGCAGCTCTACCAACTCTTCTCCCGGTTTTAAATCCGTTTGCCCTGTTCCATATCTGCCATCTGTTGCTGTGATCAAATATACTTTTGCTCCTTCCCTGGCATATTTAGTCAATATTGGGCCAACACTAATCTCATCATCCGGATGTGCAAAAACGGCCATAATCACTTTGTCACGAGCCAAAGTAGCTTCATTTTGTTTTGCGATTATTTTCTGTTCTGTCGCTTTCTCAGGCTTACAGCAAATTGAGATTATACCTATTACGGTGATCACCGTGGCAATACTTTTCATAATAAATGCGCTTTCTATTTATAAAAAACATCAAATTCAACAATACTCCATATATTTAGAATCTCCATCATAAAGGGCTGATATTCAATCTTTGAAAATTCATTCAAGATTCACTTATATTTCTGGATAAAGCGGTATATAAAAAAGGTAAATATTTTAAAAAAGGGTTGTCCCAAAAAAGGAACAACCCTTGATACTAAAATTATTAACATACTAAGTTATCCCACATCAACCCAAGTGGTATCCATGGTTGGCAAAGGATCACCTGTCCAGGGATAAGGTACATTTGGGTTGGCGTCCCACCAAAATTTTGAAAGTCTTGCATCACCACCATTAATTCTTGACTCTGCCTCATCGTAGTTTGCTCCATTGATGGTTTGCTCAACATTTGGCCAAGGCATCCTTCTTGGAATAACTCCTTTAAGATCATCATTGTCCGGACCTATCTGGAGTACAGGATAACCTGTCCTTCTCCACTCTGCCCAATTTTGATATTCCAAGGGATACAGTGCGATATTCTTTTGGACAATGATCTGCTCCAATTGCTCTTCTTGTGAACCTGCTAATGTAGCAACTGGCGATGCCAAAAATGCATCACTTTCAGCCGTGGTAATTTCCTTATGAGATATGAGCAAGGCAATGTCACTATCCGACCAATCATACATCTGCGCAAGTACATCCGGAAGTTGCGGCTTGGCATTTTCATAAAAATCTTTTGCCCAATTCATCGCAGCTTCCATGCCCATTGTATAATGAGATTGTGCATCGCCTGCTTTCAATCCGAACAAGGCAGCTTCTGCAAGCGCAAAATGAACTTCGGAAGAACGCAACATCGGCACTTCTATTTCTGGGACATACCAAAGATCACTAATTTCGGAAGAAGTTTCCTGACCCCAAGGAAGTTTATACTCAATAGGCACCAAACCTAACACAGGACGTCCCCGATACCCAAAGTAATCAATATTGGGGTCGTCTTCAGGAAATGTGGCCCTTGCCGTATCCGCATATATTTTGATGCGCGGATCATTAAATTCTTTCATTTTTATAATAAATGCTCCTACTGCTCTTTTATTAAGATCAGTACCGTTATTAATCACACCATTATAAAATGGATTCCAATTATCAGCATTACCATCAACAACCGTGTACATAGAAGCATCATCTGCTCTGGTTAGTATCAAATCTGACGCTTGCAGATCGCTCATATTGTCTTTGGCCATTTGCTCATCGACATACCTAATGCGCAAAGCCAGACGTAGTCTGAGGGAATTGGCAAATTTTCTCCATTGTTCCACATCACCGCCATAAACTAAATCTGCAGATCCAAAACTTTCCTTAGCGGGATCTAATGAGCTTGCCGCCTCTTTAAGTTCTTTAAAGAAATCAGCATAAATACTTTGCTGCGTATCGTATTTCGGACTAGGTACTACCTCACTCTGAGGTAAGTTTGATTGAAAATAGGGTATATCACCATAAGTATCTGTTACTTTGGCAAAAGCCCATACTTTCATGATCCTTGATATAGCTGTTTTATTAATCAAATCCGGATCGTCTTTGGTAAGTCTGACAATTTCGGAAAGATTGTTTGTATATCTTTCATAGGTGTTATCCCATATCCCTGGAGCATCGCCTTCAAGAAATGGACGATTTGATCCTGAATAAGACATGCCGCTGTAGTTCCCAATGGTTCCTGTTCCATTGGCCCTGCCTTCTTCCTTTATAGCCCGAACCTGAGCCCTTGTAAATATCAAATTTACGTTGACTAAATCTTCTGTTACCAGATTCTTTGCCGTATTCATCTCTTCAAAACCATCCGTACATGAATACCCGGTGAGGATAGCAATTGAAAAAATTACGATATATTTTATATTCTTATATGTTTTCATCTTTTTATTTTTAATGATTATCATGCTAATTAAAATGTAAGATTAACATTCACTCCAAAAGTTCGGGTGGTCGGTATAGAGTAAGACTCTATGCCTCTGGCACCGGGAGCTATATTTGGGGCTGATTCAGGAGATATACCCATATCCTGCATATTTTCCTGGAAGTAAAATAAATTTCTGCCTACTACAGAAACCCGAATGCCTCTGAAAGGAGTATTTTTCAGCATACTGCTTTTAAAGCTGTATCCCAAAATCAGCTCTCTCAAAGTAATGTAGCTGGCATCAAGAACAAATTCTTCTCCAACTCCACTCCAGGCACTACTGGCAGCCCAATAAGTTTGGCCATCAACTGCTTGGGTGTTTTCTTCATAGCCTATAACAGTTGTTCCATCGGCGTCAAAAATTTCTATGACTCCATCCCTTACACCTACATACGGTAGTTGAACTCCGTCATCATCTGTATCCTGTGGTCGCCTGCCCTCTTCGGTAAACAACGCAGAACCTCTTCTGAGCATCTCGTATTTTGTTAACGAAGAAAGCTCGCCACCCTGAACAAAATCAATAAGTACATTCATGAAAAATCCATTATAAGAAAATGAGTTATTCAAGCCGCCGATCCAGTCAGGGGTTATATTTCCCAAAATACTCAATTCTGCTTCACGTGTATAGTTTCCTCCGGGCGTCACAATTCTCCTTCCATCGGGGCTACGCTTGTATTTATAGCCAATAATATTTCCGAATGCTTCTCCAACTCTGGCTTCAATATCGTTAGGAAGTCCATCTACCAGCAAGAAGGTTTCTAGGCCCGGCGACAACTCAACCACTTCAGATTGGTTTTTGGCATAATTAAAACTTAAATCCCACTTGAATCCACTGCTTGAGTTAATTATACCAGCATTCAATGTCACTTCAAGACCGCTGTTCTTTATTTCTCCCGCATTGATTACTGCTGTTTGAAAACCCGAGCTATTTGACAATTGTATAGGAATAATTTGGTTTTTCGTACTACCATCATAATAGGTCACATCCAACCCAACACGATTATTAAATAACCGTATGTCAAATCCAAGCTCTATAGATTCTGTAAGTTCGTTTTTTAAATCTAATGCGGGTATTTGTGTAGTCATACGGGCATATCCCTGACCACCATAACTTGTAGTAAACGAACCGTATCCGGCGGTAGTAAGATAAGGATTAGCATCACTACCAGCCTGTGCCCAAGAAGCCCTGAGCTTACCAAAAGTGATGATATCGGAAGTCATTTCAAACATATCGGTAAACACCCAGCTTAAGCCAACAGAAGGATAGAAAAACGAGTAGTTATTTGTGCCCAAGGTAGAAGACCAGTCATTTCTACCTGTAATGTCCAGGAAGAGATAATTTTTATAAGCCAACTGCCCCATAAAATACAGGGATTGAATTTCTTTTTCAAATAAGTTACTTTCAGGACGAATATCCTGAGCATTACTGATGTCATAGACTCCCGGAACCTTTAAATCGCGTGCATCCCACTCGGTAGAGGAAGAATATTGATTTAATAGATTACCTCCAACAGAAAAGGATCCATGAAAATTACTGGACAAATCTCCGTCAGCAGTTAGAAGAAAATCTGAATTAGTTTCTTTAGAATTTATAACTGTTTCTACAAATTTACCCCTGGTATTCGGCCATGCGGCACCTACCGGCCAGATATTCTGTCTTTCATCTGTGTACCAATCAATACCGGTTCTGAGAGATAAACTCAGCCAGTCTGTAAATGCATATCTTAATGAGGCAAAACCAATGACTCGATTTCTTTCATCATTGTTCGTTATTTCATTTATAGTATAGTATGGATTAACAC
>CAZDRA010000110.1:0-14786 GCA_964507705.1 uncultured Roseivirgaceae bacterium
CATGAACAACTTGTTCGTTTAGGCTCATGCACAATGTATTGGGAAAATCATATAACCCTAAAAACCCAGGTACTGCCTGATGATCCCTAATGAAAATCTCGGCTAATTTATCAAGATAAAGCGTGGTTACTCCGGGTTTAATTTCTGTGGCCAACATACCTAAAGTTTTAGAGACCAGCTGAGCACTTTGCCGCATAAATTCTATGCCCTCTCTTGATTTTAACTTTATCATTTATAGATGAATTATTTTTTCAGTTTCAAATAAATTGCGTCAAAGTTAATATTTTTTGAGAGATTCTTTTTTCAATTCAAATGCGAATAATAGTATAATGAATTATAAAATTTGAATTCACCAAAAATGATTTTTGGTAATGCCTAAAAATTCATTGGTTGAAGGAATAATTTTTTTTGTTGCATATTATTTAAACATGCAACAAAAAAAATCAAGGATGATAAAAAATAATTAAATGAATTTTGCTTACTGAAATGTTGGATTGATCAACATTACTGGGTTTTAGCTAACTTTTTTGCAGCCTCTTTAGGTTGTTCTAAAGTGTTGACAAGTTTGTCGTACCATTCTTTTCCAAATTTTCTGATTAGTGGTTCTTTCAAGAAGATATAAAGAGGGAGTTTGTTTTTTCTTCCTAATTCACAGGCAGGCATGCATATTTCCCAGCGATCGTAATTCAGCGCATGGTAGTTGTCATATTTTGTTACTCGAATTGGATATAAATGGCAGGAAATAGGTTTTTTAAATTTTGACTTTCCTTCTTCGTAAGCTTTTTCAATTCCACATTTCAAAATACCCTTTTCATCGTAAACTGCGTAGGCACATTCTTTCCCATTGATAGTGGGAGTGGAGTAGTCACCCTCTTCATCAAATATATATTTCCCCTGTGTCTCGATTGCTTCAATGCTTTCTGGAGATAAATAAGGCTTAACCTGTTCGTAAATTTCTTCCAAAAGAGGAAGTTCATTTTCTTCCAGTGGGGCTCCGAGGTCTCCTTCAACACAACATCCGCCTTTACATTTATTCAGGTCACATAAAAAATAGTTGTCGACAATATCATCAGATATTACAGTCTTATTAATTACAATCATCTAATTAGATAAGGGGAGTATATTTTTTTATAAATTCTGAGTATGGATTTCATATTCAAGTATCAAAGATGAATATTTATAATGTATGCGCAGACGGCCAAATGCATTAATTCATATTCATGTAATAAATCTCTTTTGTTGACATGTTCATGTAAAGAAATTCTTTTTTTATACCGATGGTATTTTATTGATTGTGACAAGAATATATTTGTAACTTTCGAGCTGAATAAAGAATAAAATTATAACAGGCTATGCCTGAGATTATTATTGCTTTTGGTTTGTAGCCAGCATTGAAATCTCTAAATGGCAGAGAATAAGAATAAAATACATGGATTATTTAGATAGCTTAAACGAGCCACAGAGGGAGGCAGTTGTTAATACCGAAGGACCGTGTATGGTCATTGCCGGTGCAGGGTCTGGGAAAACTCGTGTTCTTACTTTTAGAATAGCCTATCTGATTCAGGAAAAAGGTGTCGATCCATTCAGCATATTATCGCTGACTTTCACAAACAAAGCCGCAGCCGAAATGCGCAAACGTATAGAAAGTATGGTGGGTACTAATGCAAGAAACCTCTGGATGGGTACCTTTCACTCCATTTTCGCAAAAATATTGAGGTTTGAGGCGGACAAATTGGGCTACCCAAGTAACTTTTCGATTTACGATGCCGACGATTCAAAAACATTGATAAGACAGATCGTGAAAGAACTCAATCTGGATGATAAGGTTTACAAACCCAATGTGGTTTTTAACCGAATTTCAGGAGCAAAAAACAGATTGGTATCCTGGCAGGAGTATAATAATAATCCGACATACCAGACAGACGATGAGCAAGCCAATAAACCTCAAATGGGCAAGATATATAGAATCTATTGCCAGAGATGCTTCAAGGCTTCCGCCATGGATTTTGATGATCTTTTGTTTAATACCAATGTGCTGTTTCGAGATCATATAGATGTTTTAAACAAATACCAACATCGTTTTAAGTATGTCTTGGTTGATGAGTTTCAAGACACCAACTTATCCCAGTATTTGATTACTAAAAAACTATCGGCAGTAAATCAAAATGTCTGTGTGGTTGGTGATGATGCGCAAAGCATTTATGCATTTCGCGGAGCAGACATAAAAAATATCTTAAATTTTGAAAAGGACTATCCTGATCTCAAAGTTGTAAAGCTTGAACAGAATTATCGTTCTACCAAAGTGATCGTAAATGCAGCTAATTCTGTTATCAGTAAAAACTCTAAGCAGCTTACTAAAGACGTATGGACTGCCAATGATGATGGAGAATTAATAGAGTTGCTCAAGGCAAATTCTGACAACGAAGAAGGGAAGTTGGTTGCGGCGTCGATTTTTGAAGAGAAGCTAAATTATCAGATCAAGAATAGTCAGGTTGCAGTTCTGTACCGGACAAATTCTCAATCTCGTGCAATCGAAGAATCTCTTCGCAGGGCAAGTATCAAATACAAAATTGTTGGCGGGCTTTCATTTTATCAGAGAAAAGAAATCAAAGACATACTATCTTACCTCAGATTTGTGATCAACCAAAATGATGAGCAAGCCCTTCGCAGGATTATTAATCTTCCGAAAAGAGGCATCGGTTCTGGAAGTATGGATAAAATTATTGTCGCAGCCAACGAAAATAATGTAGCGATATGGCAGGTAGTGAGCAATATATTTCAGTTTCTCCCCGGTAGAATCACCAATGCTATTGATCAGTTTGCTTCTATGATAAAGAGTTTTATGGTGGAGGTTGACAAGCGAGATGCCTATGAGGCTACGAGCTATATTGCCAAGCAATCTGGTCTTTTGAGAGCCCTCTACGAAGACAAGACTATTGAGGGATTGAGCAGGTATGAAAATCTCCAGGAACTGCTCAATGCCATTAAAGAATTTGTTGATAGCGAAGAAAACGATGATAAAAGTTTGGGCGCATTTCTACAAGAAGTCGCATTGCTTACCAATCTGGATGATGAGAAAGATGATGACAACGACAAGGTTACATTAATGACCATACATATGGCTAAAGGGCTTGAGTTTAAAAATGTCTATCTCGTAGGTATGGAAGAAGACCTTTTTCCTTCGCAAATGATGCTAACCAGCAGGGCAGATTTGGAGGAAGAAAGGCGGCTGTTTTATGTCGCCATAACAAGAGCAGAGCGAAAATTAGTACTTACATTTGCCAGGTCGAGATACCGGTTTGGTCAGCTGAAAAGTTGCGAACCGAGCAGGTTTTTAGAAGACATTGATTCCAAATTTATAAAATTGAACAAAAAATTTCGTTCTGAATCTGATGCTGTTTCCACACCACAAACATCTCATTATGCCAAGTCACTAATTTCGAGTACTAAAAATGTTGCGCAAAGACCAAAAAACACTACGTACACGCACAAAGCCTCCAGTGATTTTAGTCCGAGCGATACAAGTAACCTCTCACAGGGAATGAAGGTAGAGCACCCTAAATTTGGTTATGGAAATGTTTTGGTAGTTGATATTGAAGGCGCCAGCAGAAAAGCCAAGGTTCTGTTTGATAATTTTGGTGAGAAAACATTATTGCTTAGCTTTGCAAAACTTAAAATTCACAAGTAAATCTTATCTGAGCAAGCCTCAATTATCTACCCAAGTAGAAAATATTAATTTAATGATGGAAAAGAGTAATTATAATACCCAAAGGTCAGCCCTTATTCTCAAAGAGTATGGAAGAAATATGCAAATGTTAATAGAGCATATAAAAACCTTTGACGACAAAGAAAAGAGAAGCGAATCTGCACATACGCTAATCGAATTAATGAAATTGATAAACCCAAATGCTACAATTGCCCAGGAGAGCAGTCAGAAAATTTGGGATGATTTGTTTATCATGTCAGATTTCGACTTAGATATTAATAGCCCCTATCCTATACCGGAAAGAGAAATTCTAAATAAAAAGCCAGATAGAATGAGCTATAAGACTACCGAAGTAAAATATAAGCACTATGGTAGAAATATTCAATTGCTCATTAAAAAGGCCATGGAGCTTAGCGATGAGGAAGATAAGGAAGTAGCTGTAATCCATATCGGTCGATTGATGAAGAGTTTCCAAAATACCTGGAATCGAGACAATGTCGAAGATGTTACTATTTTAAAAAACATAGAAAATATGTCAAATAAAGTATTAACAATAGATATCGAAAAGGTGAAAGCTGACAACTTGTTTGATTCTATGGTTAAGGAAAGACGACCAAGACCAGTGAGTAACAGGCCTCCAAACAAGGGCAGAAGAAATAATAGTAATAATAACGCAAGCCGAGGCAGAAGAAGAAATTAATGACCACTTTTAGAGTTGTAGGCGGTAATTCGCTCAAAGGCAGCATTACACCTCAAGGGGCAAAAAATGAAGCACTACAGATATTGTGTGCAGCATTATTAACTTCCGACCCCATCACCATCCATAATGTTCCAGACATTAGGGATGTAAATAAACTCATAGAATTATTATCAGAACTGGGAGTAAAAGTAGAAAATCTTAAAAATTCTTCTTGGAAATTAACAGCTTCGGAAATCAATATGGATTTCCTGCAATCTGTCACCTATGAGAAAATGGCTGCATCGTTGCGCGGATCGATTATGATTCTTGGTCCATTGTTAGCTAGATTTGGAAAAGCAAAAATCCCAAAGCCGGGAGGAGATAAAATTGGAAGAAGGAGATTAGATACCCACTTCATTGGATTTCAAAAATTAGGAGCTGTTTTGGAATTTGATAGCCATAATCATTTTTATAAAATTGACGCCTCTAATCTGGTAGGTACATATATGTTGCTCGACGAGGCATCTGTTACGGGTACTGCCAATATCGTAATGGCTGCAGTTTTAGCAAAAGGAACTACTACAATATACAATGCGGCTTGCGAACCTTATCTACAACAGCTTTGTAGAATGCTCAATAGGATGGGAGCAAAAATTGGAGGTGTTGGGTCTAACCTATTGACGATTGATGGTGTTGACGAATTGTCTGGTACTGATCATACATTGCTTCCTGACATGATTGAAGTAGGTTCGTTTATCGGCTTGGCAGCACTTACAAATTCGGAAATTACAATTAAAAATGCAGGAATAGTACATCTTGGCATGATACCAGATGCTTTTGCTAAGCTAGGTATAAAATTGGATATTCAGGGAGATGATATTTTTATTCCAAAGCAGGAGTCCTATAAAGTCGATACCTTTATCGATGACTCAATTATGACAATATCTGATGCCATTTGGCCAGGTTTGACGCCTGATCTCTTAAGTGTTCTATTGGTAGTGGCCACCCAGGCAAAGGGAACAGTATTGATCCACCAAAAAATGTTTGAAAGCCGGTTATTTTTTGTGGATAAACTTATTGATATGGGAGCACAAATTATTCTTTGCGACCCGCATCGAGCAACAGTTATTGGCTTAGATAGAAAATTTCCATTGCGTGCAATTAGAATGACATCACCTGACATTCGAGCAGGGGTAGCATTATTATTGGCCGCATTGAGTGCCAATGGAACAAGCGAAATACTTAATGTCGAGCAAATCGACCGTGGCTATCAACAAATAGATGCAAGGCTAAATCGCTTAGGTGCTGATATTCAAAGAATAGATTAACCTCTCCCTCATTTTTTTTGCTATTTTTGTTCGATAAGCATGGCGGTTTTTAACGTTAAAATATATATGGCATCCGTAAAAGCGAATCCTGTTCAAGAGTTAAAATCATGTGGTCTTTCTGTAGATGATATTCTCAATGATTATAAAATAGGATATGCAAGCCGGCAGGCAAGTTTGGTTGGAAGAAAGGAAGTTTTTCTGGGCCGAGCCAAATTTGGAGTTTTCGGAGATGGTAAGGAGGTAGCCCAATTGGCCATGGCCAGGTTTTTCAAAAAAGGTGATCATCGCTCCGGGTATTACAGAGACCAGACCTTTATGTTTGCGGCCGGAATGTTAACAATCCAGCAATTCTTTGCTCAATTATATGCACATACAGATATTAATGCAGAACCTGCCTCAGGAGGCAGGTTGATGAACGGGCACTTTGCCACGCGAATGCTGGATGATCGGGGTAATTGGAAAGATCAAACAAAAATGAAAAATAGCAGTGCAGATGTTTCTCCAACTGCTGCGCAAATGCCGAGATTGATTGGCCTGGCCTGGGCATCAAAACTGTACAGAGAAAATAAACAACTCAAATGGATGACAGACTTTTCTGTCAATGGCAATGAAATTGCTTTTGGGACCATTGGTAACGCATCTACTTCCGAAGGTCTTTTTTTCGAATCAATTAATGCGGCGGCTGTTTTACAAATTCCAATGCTACTCTCAGTTTGGGATGATGGTTATGGGATATCTGTACCTAATGAATTTCATACACCTAAACTTGATTTATCTAAAGTTCTTGAAGGATTCAGACGATCTGAAACGGAAAAAGGATTTGAGTTAATCAAAGTTAAAGGATGGGATTATCCTGGACTAATAAGTGCATATAAATACGCTACAGAATTGATAAGGGACAAACATATTCCTGTTTTGATTCATGTTGATGATATGACCCAACCTCTTGGGCATTCTACTAGTGGTTCGCACGAAAGGTATAAATCAAAGGAGCGATTAGACTGGGAAGAGGAAAATGATTGCCTTAAAAAAATGAAAGAATGGATTTTGGACAATGAGATTGCACATCAAGGTCAACTTAAAGGAATTGAGGCTGAAGCAACAAAAATTGCTAAAGAAAGTAAAGACAAAGCTTGGCAAGATCATGTTTCCGTATTAAAACGAGATAAGCTAGAAGCGCTTGAATTGTTAGATCAATTGAATGCGGATTTGGGGCCATATGTTCAGCTTTCAAAATTTCGGGATAAGCTGGAAGAATTACAATATCCATTAAAATTGGAAACCATTAAGTCTTTGAAGTATGCTTTACGATATACCCGCAACCAGTATTCGAAATCAAGAAATAGTATCAGAGATTGGTTAAAAAATAAAGATGAAAGAAACCAAAAAAATTACAGTTCGCATGTTTACAGTGAGTCCGAAGATTCTGCACTAAAAGTAAAAATTGTACCTCCGTTATATCACAAAGATTCTAAATTGGTTGATGGACGTGAAGTTTTGTTGGCATGCTTTGATGCTGCCCTCGATCGAGATCCACGCATTGTGGCGTTTGGTGAGGATTTGGGAAAAATTGGAGATGTAAATCAAGCGTTTGCAGGACTACAAGAAAAGTATGGGGATTTGAGAGTAATAGATACCAGCATTCGCGAGTCGACTATAATGGGGCAAGGAATTGGAGTTGCAATGCGCGGCCTTCGTCCAATTGCTGAAATTCAATATCTTGATTACTTGATTTACACACTTCAGATTATGTCAGATGATCTGTCTTGTTTGCAATACCGAAGTGTTGGTGGACAAAAGGCACCGGTAATTATCAGGACTCGAGGACATCGCTTGGAAGGTGTTTGGCATTCGGGGTCCCCGTTGGGAATGATCTTAAATAGCCTTAAAGGAATATATGTTGTGGTACCACGAAATATGACTCAGGCTTCAGGGTTTTATAATACCATATTAAAATCTGATGATCCGGCCTTGATCATAGAAACACTCAATGCATACAGATTCAAAGAACGAATTCCTGATAATATTGGGGAATTTACACTTCCTTTAGGAGTGCCGGAAATACTGAATGAAGGAACAGATTGCACAATAGTTACTTATGGAGCTATGTGTAGAATATCCCTTGACGCAGCAAAGCAATTGGCAGAAGTTGGTATTTCATTGGAAGTAATTGATGTGCAATCATTACAACCATTTGATATCAATCATACAATTGTAGAATCTCTTAAAAAAACGAATCAAATAATATTTGCCGATGAAGATGTTTCTGGGGGTGCCTCTGCCTACATGATGCAACATGTGTTAGAAACCCAGGAAGGGTATAACTATCTGGACTCCAAGCCTATCACATTAAATTCTAAGGATCATCGACCGGCCTATTCTTCGGATGGAGATTATTTTTCTAAAGTAAATGCAGAAGATATTTACGATACTGTTTATCAAATGCTCAATGAGATAAACCCAATTGATTTTCCTGAAATTTACTAATCCGGAGGTCTGATTATATCATTAATTTCAAATTTGTCTGTTTCAATGATATTGCTTTTATGCAATGACCTGTCCTGAATTTGAATCCGAAGCTTTATTGTTTCATTTCTAAATAGCAATCTAAAACCCGATAATAATGAATATTGTAGTTCACCTGTCAAAGGTCTGATATCTCGTGCAGTATTTAATACAAAATACCTACCATGATAGGGCGGGGCACAGTTTCTCTCCAGAGCAGGATTAAACTCTCTGAAACTTCCATCATCTTCTTCAATAAGGAATGTTAAGAAAAAATTAAAATGGTCCAAATTTCTAATTACATAAATAGTATCGGCAGTTATAATTAATGAATCACCTACCGTGGACTCATTTCTAACTATTTCATAATCAACGCAATTGTATTCTTCGGGAGTTCCTTCATCACCGAATTGTAGCGTATCTCCGGTGATAGGGTCTGTGACAATATCCATTATATGATATGGGGGATCAGTCTCATTTGCATCAAGCCCTAAATCTCCATCACCATCTTCGAATTGAATCTTTATAATCAACGAGTCTAAAGAAAAATCTTTAATTTGCTTAAAATAAAATTCATTCAAATTAATCGAGGGGGTCAATGGAAAGGTAGGCCTGTCTTGGCAAGCGCCGAAGCTTAAAAATATCAATAAAAACCACAATGGATTTTTTACCATTTCTATTGAATTAAATCTTTGAAGATTAATTTATGAAAGTATAACGAGTGCAAACCTTTAATAGTTTTAAAACTAATATATTTCGCATCAACAATCAAAACTTTGAGCGACATGCAATCAATTTATTTCGATTTCAATTGAAATATAATAAGAAATATAGAGCGTATGTTAGCAATCTAAATATCAATACTTCAGAAATATCCAGCTTATTCGATATACCCTTTATGCCTATTCAATTTTTTAAACGATTAGAAATAAAGACTACTGAGTTTGAATCAGAAAAAATTTTTGAAAGCAGCGGAACAACAGGATTGCGAAGCAAACATTGCATAGAAGATTTAGAGTTTTATAATAAAATTAGTGAAAAAACATTTACCTCATTTTTCAATAATATAGAAAATGCCGTTATAATTGGGTTGCTACCTTCCTACTTAGAAAGAAATAATTCTTCCTTGGTTTTCATGGTTGATCATTTTATTAAAAGATCAAATAACCCACACTCTGGGTTTTATCTCAATGACCAAGAAAGCTTAATTGATAAGCTTAATCAGTTAGCCAATAGTGAAAAAAAAATATATTTATTCGGAGTGACCTTTGCCTTACTTGAACTTGCTAAAAAAGTAAATTTCAATTTGAGTAATTTAATTGTAATAGAAACAGGTGGTATGAAAGGCCAAGGAACTGAGCTTGTAAGAGAAGAATTGCATAAGAGATTAGGTAAGGCATTCAATACAAATCAAATATTATCTGAGTATGGAATGACGGAATTGTTATCGCAAGCATATCTTCAGCACGATGGTTTTTTTCATTCACCACCATGGATGAAGATATTAATAAGAGAAATGCAGGATCCATTTTCTTACGCAGCTGATGGTAAAACGGGTGTTATTAAAGTTATAGATTTAGCTAATATTCACTCTTGTGGTTTTATAGAAACAGAAGATATTGGCTGGAGCAATGGTTCGGGTTTTAAAGTGTTGGGGCGTCTTGATAATTCAGATTTACGAGGGTGTAATCTAATGTTGGCTTTAGAATAGACTTGCGTAAAATATTACATCAACTTTTATTCTGATTTCGCAGACTATATATTTGTGAATCAAGTTATTAATAAAACAGGTGTGAAATGAAAGTTAAATTAGCAATCGTAGTTCTTTTTTTAGTTGGTGTATTTTCTTGTACACAAAGAACATGCCCCACTTATACTAAAGATAATGTACAGAAAGTAGAAAAAGCTGAAGAAGGAGTTTAGTATTTCCAATTACCATAACTCCAAAAAAATATTCTAAGCAATAAAAGTATAGTTGACTATGATTGTCAACTATACTTTTTCACATCATCTATGGTAATATGATTTCCACACATTATTACCAAACGCTCAGTGACATTTCTTAATTCTCTAATATTTCCTGTCCATTCAAGTGTTTTGAGTTGATCAATTGCATCTTCATCAATAGTGCTTTTTTTAGTACCGTTTTCTGCTGAGATTTCATCAAGAAATTTATCAACCAATAGTGATATATCTTCCTTTCTTGCCTTGAGGGAAGGAACATGTATCAAAATTACGCCAATGCGATGATAGAGATCTTCGCGAAACGTTTTTTGTTGAATTTCATATTTGAGATCTTTATTTGTTGCAGCGACTATTCTCACATTAACAGGAATATCTTTATCTCCACCAACTCTGGTGATTTTATTTTCCTGAAGTGCTCTAAGGACTTTTGCTTGAGCTGATAAACTCATATCACCAATTTCATCCAAAAATAATGTTCCGCCATTTGCTTGTTCAAATTTTCCAATACGTTGTTTCACCGCCGAGGTAAACGATCCTTTTTCATGGCCAAACAACTCACTTTCTATTAATTCGGAAGGAATAGCTGCACAATTGACTTCAATAAATAAGTTTTTAGATCTTTTACTTTGCATATGAACCCATCTGGCAACGAGCTCTTTCCCTGTTCCGTTGTCACCAGTTATCATTACTCTTGCTTCAGTAGGAGCCACTTTAGCAATGGTATTTTTAACATCCAAAATTGCTTGCGATTCGCCGATAATATCAAATGTTTTTGAAATTTTCTTTTTAAGAACTTTTGTTTCAGTTACTAAAGAAGACTTGTCAAATGCGTTTCGCAGTGTAATCAGTAATCTATTCAGGTCCGGCGGTTTCTGAATAAAATCGTATGCCCCTTTTTTTACTGCTTCTACAGCAGTTTCGATAGATCCATGAGCAGAAATCATAATAAACTGGACGTTAGGATTGATTTCCTGAGCTTTTTCAAGTACTTCAATCCCATCCATTTTTGGCATTTTTATATCACATAGTGCGATATCATATTTTTTTTGAGACAGTTTGTTTATCCCATCTTTTCCATCTACAGCTTCATCTACTTCATATTTCTCATACTCCAAAATTTCTCGTAGCGCAGTGCGAATGCTAGCCTCATCATCAATAATTAGGATTGTTGCCATAGTATCAAATTAAAAAAAGTACAAAAAGTGTAAGCCGGGTTCTGTACTCCTATTATAAGGAGTTCTTATCATTTATCTTGTCCTGAAGTCACCTTCAGGATCAATCGTTCTACCCATTTTGTCTGCCCTTTCGGGGTTATGAGCGAGCAGCCCACTTTCATAACGAAAAACAAAACCTATTTGAACTTTCAACCCGTAAGGTTTACCATGCCACCATTGTCACCAATAGTACGGTGAGCTCTTACCTCACCATTTCACCCTTACCCCGATGTGCCTAGCCTATTGGCAGGCAGAGTCAAGGCGGTATTTTTTCTGTTGCACTATCTGTCCCCGTCAAACCTGCCTTTGGTAGGTAAGGCGGGGCCTTCCTGTTAGGAAGTACGGTGCTCTTTGTTGCCCGGACTTTCCTCCCCGATGACATGTCTCTAAAGAGAATCACCGAGGCGATAAGACTTTTTGTACTTTTTTATAAGTTTAAATAAAGCTCAACTTGCTTTTAAAAGAATATAAAATGTAAATAACAATTTTGTAGGCTATAGTTAGTTAACATCAAGACCTGTTAGCTTGAGTTCCCATTCATCAGCCAATTGGGCAACCTCTTTGATGATTTCCTTTAATCCGTCAATCTTGGCAGTCTCCAGAAAGGTTGATCCTTCTACTTTGATAAAGTCATCTACAATAACAAATTTAGCATAGCAGGTTTTTCCATTTTCAATAATCAACTGTTTACAATCGATGTCATCAGAAAATGGGCATACTTTTGATGAAAATTCAAGACCGGTTTTATTAAATTTTTCGTTAAATTTTAAAACTCCAAGTACTGCCTGAAATCTATTTTCATTCAATGGAACAATGATTACCGACTTACTCTTGTCGTATTCAGAAAACTGTCCGCCAATTTCTTCGGCAAATTGCTCCATGAAATTGCTAAAGTTAAACTCCATTATATTTTTTGGTTAGATTAAATTAATATCAACTCAAATCAATAACAAAATAATTATAAAAGTACATAAAATAAAAATTGATCTGCACCAATATGAAATGTACCTGATTAGAAATATACGATGGTAGATCCAAATCCAAATTTATCTTTATCTGCATCCTCAAAAAATTTGATTTCTTTTCTAGAACTGAGCCTTTTATGAATCTTACTTCTTAAAATCCCTGCTCCGATACCATGGATAATTTTCAACTTTTCTGAACTTGATAAAAGGGCTTTGTCATAGGCTTTCTCAAACTCATTTAATTGATAGGCTAAGATCTCACCACTCTTCATATCGGATGAGAGATTGTCAACATGCAAATCAATTACTTGCTCATTTGTTTGAATAGTTTTTTCTGCCTGAAATGTAGTTTTATAATTATTTTCTGACATTTTTTCTCTTAGCTGCTCGGGATCAATTTTTGCTGGAGATTTTTTTTCGATTTTTATTAAGTAAATTTCCTCTTCAACGGAATCAATACTTTCTTTTTTTGCCAACATACCTTTCTCTAACTCTAACTCAATACTAATTGGAGGTTCTATTTTATGAGACTTCTCTGAATGAAAAATCAAATGCACCAACAGATTTTTTGCCGAATTGAATATGCTGGATGTAAGCACACCAATTTCTTTTGCTTCAAAGCTTTCGCATATACCATATGCTTTTCCAACAATATTGTTTTTATCATTTTGACTTATGGAAAATAAAATTGTATCGCTAAGGTGGTTGATGAAAAATGTCTGATATTGATTTCCACTAATTTCCTTAAGTCCCAAATATAAGCCTGGTGAAATTTGACTATATATCCTTTCGTTTTGAGGCGATGCTACATCGCTTTGGTTGGAGGGAAACTTTTCTTTTTCGCTTCGATCAACAATCACTACTTCATTGATCAATAAAGGAATTACAAACCCATCTTCTATTTCTACATCTACTATTTTGTTTCCTTTTAAGGCAACAACAATACCTTCTTCAGTACCTCTTAGTAATCGAACACGATTTCCTATTTTCATTTTTTTATTAAGGGGATCTCTATTAATTCATTCGCATCAAAATTTTCATAGTGTTTTAAGGACAAGGAAAATTTATGAAGTCTTATCGGGATAAGTCAAGAAAATTTGACGCAGTATTTAAATCACTATGAAAACCTTTTGGGAACAAAGATAATAAACGATTTGACTTCGTTATATTTATTTTTAATAGCCTATGGCTATTAAAAATAAATATGCCTCGCAACTCATTCATTCTCTTTGTTTTTTGAAAGAAATGAATTAGTAGAGGCCCCCTAAAAGTAAAGCCAGTGAAAATTTATACCATTTTTATTATTAAACTCCAGAGTTGGCGCTGGGATTTTGATCATGTCTGCTATAAATAAAAGTGTATTTATAGCTTTATTTTGACTCTTTATATGTGATAGATCGATATCGATGCCTAAATAAAATTGCCTGTAACTTTTGTATCCATTGGCGTTATTATCTTCTTCTCTACCATAAACCATCCCTTCAGCACCATATCCAATTGCAATATTAAGCCATTTTGGTGTTTTTCTATTATAATTACCCAATGCGTAAATATCAAATGACAACCAATAGGTCTGGCCGTTATAATCTTTTAATAATTCTTCCATTAATCCATCTCCAAGGACTTCTGGTCTGAGTCGGGCGAATTCTGTTCTATGAAATGAAAATTTTGTTTTAATCTTCTGCTTTTCCCACAATAATTCCTGTGATAAAAAAAATCCTGATCCCAGCAGGTTTGCAGCAATGTCTCCCCATGAGAATCCATATTCTACGGCATATCCATCCATGATTTCGATAGGGATCATGATTGCCTGACTTATTACACTACCCCAAATAGCTGATTTTTTTTCTGACATATTTGTCCACATGAAAAGTTGTTTGCCTATCCTGCTGAATTGATAGGCAGAATAAAAATGGCCGACCTTATCTATTTGATTCCACTGTGAATTATCATTAAAAAAATGAAAATCAGTTTTACCTTGTTCCTTATACCATACTTGGTTCAATACTACCAACGATGCACTATATGTTATTCCTGTACCCAGCAGTACTGTATTTAGTCGTTTTTTATTTATTTGAGTCGAGTCATTATTATTTGACCCAATAGCTTTTGGGTTAATAAATAGTAGAAGCCAGAATACAATTAAGGGGGTGAAAATATGTTTATAGCTTAAAAAATAGCATGTCCTCATTGGGTTGAATCGATTGGATAAAAATCAGAGTTTGTTTGTCGAATTCTTACTTGTGGAAATACCCTCTTCAGAAGACGCATCAATTTTTTTAGATCTGTTTTTTTCTCGCGATTTTTTAAATATATTTTTTATTTCATCAAAGCTTTCAGTGTGACTCAAACTAAATCCTGCTGTAGTCGATGTGGACTTCAAATTTTGATTCAAATTATTGTAATTGGTTTTATTGTAAATTT
>CAZDRA010000111.1:0-14748 GCA_964507705.1 uncultured Roseivirgaceae bacterium
CGAATTTGTTTTTCTCGGATGACCATGGGAAAGTGATTAGTAAATCCGGGCCCCTACCATCAACTGGCAAATGCAAAAGCTGCAAGGAGAATGTGCCGGAAACCCATCCCTGAAATTGTTTCGGTGCACTTCCTTTTCCTGAGGTAAATACAATATCTATCCACTCTTGATTGAGAAAATATTCAGCAATATCTTCAATCTTTTTCTTGTTGCGATCTTTCACATGAATAAGCACAGATTGTCCACTGCCGGCCAATACGACGTCCCCGGATAAATGAGATTTTTTTAACCCGGCATTTATCAATTCATCTTCAACATTGATTTTATAATTGTATGTGCTAAATCCATGATCGGAAGTAACGAAAATATTCGTTTCAGATTCCAGACCGATATCTTTTATTTTCTGTATAATCAAACCGATATTTCTATCCGAATTCCGAATGGTTTCTATTGTTTCCGGGGCACCAATACCATATCTGTGTTGCGTGTGGTCTGGCTCAGTGACCCAACAAAATATAACATCAGGTCTTTCCTCTTGAAGCAGATAATCAGTGAATACCCTGGTCGTCCAATTTACTTTTTCATTATAATTTTTATCTCCACTCACATCTGGTGCAGGGCCAATTTTTTGTAATATCCGATTATTTATTTCCGTTGGGAAGGCCACGATAGAATCGGGCTCAAACCAGCCATTGATCAGCACACCACTTCCTTTGGGGGCCAGATGATTCATGAGGTAGGCACTTCCGGTTGACCCCGAACTTATCACTGCTGGTTCAAGGTCATGCTCAATAAGTCGCTCAACCCAGGTTTTATTTAACAATAATTTTCCATTTGTCAAATTATCCAGCTTCGCAAGATTGCGATAATCTCCCGTGGTAAACGAAGAGGATGTATCCATGGCCGGAATGAAAATGCTATTGCTCACAATTCCACTGTTAACAGGATAAGAAGCTGTAGCAATGGCAGCAGAATTCACCCTTGTCACCGTAGGAAAAATGGCATGGCTATTTTCAAAAAAAACACCTGCTTGCATAAGATGAAAAATATTTGGCGTATCCTCGGCATTTATCAAATCAGGTCGTAAACCATCTACTACAAACATGATATTTAACTTTGCCTTGCCGTTTAGATTTTGTCGTTCGCCTGCAAAAGATAAAATGGGAAAAGTCAAAAGAACGATAGCAAAAAAAATAGTTTTGAGATGTTGTGTCATGATTTAGTTTATTTGATAACAATATAGATCATTTAGAAATGGAGCGCAAAGATTTGAGATAAACCCCGAAAATAATCGCTTCAAAGGAATCTAAAATAATTAGGAATTACTATGGTCATGTCAATTGATGCTGATATAGAACGAACTAAGAACATTCGAACATTTGAACATGCCTGGCGGCAGGTAGGTGAGGAATTTAGAAACAAAACAGAGTTATAAGAGATGCCCTATATGCCTTTAGTTTTCCATCAATAATTTGCATCTTCATACAACTATAATGCTTCGTTAATCTTTCCAAAAGTATTTTTTTCTAAAATCTATCAGGCTGAAACTCTAAAGATATCTAATTATCTGCACCTATTGGAAAGTTTTCACATTGAAGAACTTATGAAAATGTTGAGAACTATAATTTTCCGAGACCAACAGTCTTCTATTTCCCTGTGAATAGTAGTGTCAATATTCAGCGTATTTAGTGCATTATTTATAAAATGGTTGTTTCTTTGATTTTTATACGAAAAAAAATATTTTTAAAAGCTTAAAATTCAATTATAAAGCTTCCCTCAATACCTTTATTTTTCGTGATGAAATAAAAAAATAGAATTCAATGTTGATTCGTGTGGATGATAATATAATGCCACAGATTCTTAGAAAATATTATGAAATTTTCAAAACCAGTTTATCACCTACAAAAAAAAGCTGACAATTTGTTAAGATATGGATAGAGAGCAACTGTGTTTTAGGCAATGGGTAATATTGTAATCTGCGAATCTGTGGCAATGACAATAAACTATCGCCTTTCAATGAGAAACTTAAAATTCAAATTATACTATAAAATAAATTACGACAAAATGAAAAAAACACTATTTACTTTCTTAATTACAATTCATTTGTTGTCTTCAATAACTCTATTGAGCTTGGCTGCTGACAAAGTGCCCGAACCTTTTCTGATACTTCCACAACCACAAAACTTTGAGCTGTTGCCGGGTGATGGTTTAGCCTACGGTAAATTATATACCCTGAAAATTTCAGGAGATTTTGATCGCCCCGTCATGGGAAATATCCTCAGCTTATTGTCTGAGCGTAATAAGCAGAATTCAGGAACACTTACACTTAAATTGGATAGCACAGGAAATGCACCTGAATCCCATGAGGGCTATGTGCTCACCATTAAAAATGGAAATGCAGCAATTGAAGCTCGGGGCGAAGCAGGTCTTTTTTATGGATGTCAGACGCTGGAGCAACTCTTAGAAGACGCCCGCGATTTCAAGACAGCTATACCGGCTTGTGTAATTACCGACACTCCCGATTATGTTTATCGTGCCGTGCATTTCGATACCAAGCATCATTTAGACCATATCGGTTATTACTATGAAAGTATCGACCGACTTGCCCGTTATAAAATCAACGCCATTACATGGGAATTTGAAGATAAACTGGGTTATCAATCTCAGCCATTAATCGGAGCCCCACAAGCGATCAGCATTGACGAGATGGCTGCCTTAACGATGTATGCCCGTGCAAGAAATATTGAAATTACCCCATTAGTTCAGGGCCTTGGTCATGCCACGTTCATACTCAAGCATGAGGAATATGCCTATTTGCGAGAACAAAAAGATAACCGTTGGGCATTTTGCCCCTTGCATGAAGGCACATATCAAGTATTGTTCGATTTGTATCGAGAGGCGATTGAAGCCACGCCGGGTGCAAAATATTTTCATATAGGAGGTGATGAAGTAGGCAGCATAGGGCTATGCAGTAGATGCAAGCCTATGGCAGATGAAAAAGGAAAATTTGAGTTGAATCTTTACTGGCTGAATCGGGTTTGTGAATTTCTGGTAGAACAGGGACGCATCCCTATTTTTTGGGGTGATATGCCCTTTAAGTATGGGGGAGTCTGGGCTACGACACGAGAAGAGGAAGACTCTCCTGAACTTTGGGAAGCAGCGCTGGTCAAATTAGATAAAGTGATAGATCGTTTTCCTGAGCAGGGTGTTTTTATGCATTGGAATTATAGTACAAATCGTCAGCCCGGAAACTTACGAGCAATGGATTGGCTTACGAGCAATAATTTGAATACAATGGTATCCATAGCAGCCAATAGCGGCCCCTCAGCCTTGTTTCCCTACGATGACAGAACCGGAGAAATGTCTGATCGCGGTTTGGTAGCCATCCAAAGCACTTTGGAATTGGCAGGTGAAAAAGGAATCGATGGTGTATTATCTACCGGATGGGACGATCGCTCTCCGCACATGGAAACCTATTGGAGAGGCTTTATCGCCACGGCAGAATACAGCTGGAATACCAAGGATAGAAACCTTGATGAATATCAATTAGCTTATATGCAGCGTGAGTTTGGCCCTGAAGCTGCTTTCACGGATTTGTATTTGCAATTGAGAGCAGCATCCGTTTTCTGGGAAAAAGTATTTATGAAGGCAGGCAGCAGAATGGAAACAAAAAATGCACTATTCCAGCTTCCGGGGATACATCATGACGCTTCAGAAAATACAGGTTTTGGAGAGATGGATTTTAGTAAACTTTTGATAGAACTCCCCGACTTGAATAACCTCGGGGAATGGAGCAAAAAATATAAAGATCGGCTCGAAATGGCCAAAGAACTGTGCGACATTTATGCCGGTACTTCTCAACAACTGGAAAACCTGTATCTGGTATCTACACGCAACCGATATCATTGGAAGCTTTTTTCCGCCTTAAATGATTTTCAAATAACTGCTCCCAAACTTCTATTAGCTTTAGAGCAATGCGATGTTGCTAATAAATCGAAGAGAAAAGAAGGATTTGCATCGGTGAAAAAAGCTCTTGACAAATTTGAAGTAACATGGGCAGAATTGGTAAATGTATATGCCGAAACCAGAATTATAGCCTACCCGGAAAACTATGTATCCGATAGGTATTATCACTTTGCCAGCCAGCGAGAAGACCTCACCTGGATGATTCAGGTAGAAGAGTTGCTTTATCCATTGGTAAACAAGTGGTTGGAAGGGAATCTGGTCCGGTAATCCAAAGTTTAATAAATTAACAATTAGAATATTCACCATATGAAGTCTCCTGCATCAACAGTATTTCCAAAGTTAGAATCAAACCTGTTTTCATTTGATGTTGGATTACCAGTCAATGAAAGCAATGAATGCTCAGCATCAGATTTTGTTCTGGCTGTGGGTGATGCTATAAAATCATTAAAATCATTCATCAACGATGATGCAACAATTTGTATCATTGTTGATGATTATACCCGATTTACACCTACATCTGAAATATTACCCTACCTGTTGCCTGAGTTGGAAAATAGTGGGGTTAAAAAGGGCAATATATTTTTCCTGTTTGCTTCCGGTTCGCATAGGTTAATGAATGAAAAAGAGAAAAGAGCGCGTTTGTCAGATAAGGTTTTTGAAGATTACCGTTCGTTGGATCACCATTTTTTTGATAAAGATCATTTAGTCAATAATGGAAATTTTGACGATGGTGCTCCTATTTTTATTAATAAACATGCCATTGAAGCTGATATCAGAATTGCCATTGGATCTTTAGTGCCTCACATGCCCGCTGGGTTTTCGGGAGGTGCCAAGATGCTTCTTCCCGGAGTTGCCGGAGAGGACACGGTCCATCATATGCATGTTGTGGGCGCACTTGACCCACATCAGGCGATTGGCGTTACCGACACGCTTCCAAGAAAATTAATGGAAGCATTTGCTGCCAACACTGCAGAACCCTTTGCAATAATCAATGTGATTTTAAATGCTGATGATGCCCCAGTTGGAATTGTGGGGGGGCATTATATTGAGGCACATCGACGCGGTGTAGAAATTGCCAAAGAAATCTACTTTGTAGAAGTTCCCGAACTTGTTGACCTAGTAGTGTCTGATACCAGAGATCATGATGCTGATATGACCCAGGCAAATAAAGGACTTTTTTCAGCCGCCTTGGCTGTTAAAAAGGGAGGTGAAATATTGTTAGTTACGAATTGTCCTGATGGAGTGTCTCCGGTGCATGGTAAAGAAATGCTGGATTTTGGAACGCTTACCAACCCAGAAGTTGAAAAGGCACTTGAGGCAGGCGAAATTAAAGATCCTATGTCGGCCATTGAAGTGCTGCATAATAATGTGGTTCGTGAAAAGGCAAAATTATATTTATATTCTCCGAATATTACTAAACGAGAGGCCGAACAGATGAATTTTGAATATGTAGATGATCTGAAGAAATTTATTGAAGAACGAAAAAACCAGGGTCGAAGCATTGGGCGTTTGAGGTCTTCGACATTTATTGTACCTTATGTTCAATGACGGAATGATAAAATGAGAGAATGCTTGCCAGCCGAAGCTTTGGCATAGGATGGAGGGAATGATTTTATGATAAAATGCAAAAATGATATAATAAAAAAAACCTGGGTAGAATCATGGAAGAAAATGTCTGAACCAGGATTTTTAAGATTTATGGAATTATTGAACCTTAATCAGGAAAATCAATTTAATCCCATAAATCCTGGTTCAGACAATTAACGAAAGTAGATCAGCATAATTAAATGAAAGAACATAAATACCTGATAGTTAAAAATGGGATGGTGATAACTCCGGACCTTGAAATCAGGGATGGCATTGTCATTTTGCGAGATGGTAAAATTATTGAAGTTGGCAAGCGAGGAGAGGTAGAAGAGCCTTTGAATGCCAACATTGTTGATGCCAATAATAATTATATATCTCCTGGCCTGATTGACATTCATGTAAATGGCGCTATGGGTGCTGATGTCACCAAAGTAGATAATAACACATTTTCTACCATGGGTAGTTTTTTTATAAAACATGGCACGACTTCCTATTTGGGTACAGCTATAACAAGTGCAGATAATGATTTTATTCAGGTTCTGGAACATGCTCGGACCTATATGCAGCACAGCAAGACAGATGGAGCAGAATTATTGGGGATACACATGGAAGGTCCTTTTCTTAGCCAGAATCAGAGTGGTGCACATCCTCGAGAGTTTTTGTCCCTGCCAAGGCCTGATCACTATATGCAGTTTCTGGAATATAGCGATGTTTTGAAAAAGATGACACTGGCTCCAGAATTGGAGGGATCAACACAGCTTGTAAAAGATTTGAAAGACAAAGGTATTATTGCTGCTGCCGGCCATACTGATGGAATATATTCGGAAATGATTCCGGCCATAAGCGGAGGGATAACTCATGCCACGCACTTTTTTTGCAATATGTCGCATTTTCGTCGCGATCAGTTAAAAAGAGTTGCTGGCGCTGTGGAAACACTATTATATGATGATCGGATATCCGGGGCAATAATTGCCGATGGTTGGCATGTGGGTCCTGTATTAATGAATTTGCTGGTGAAAGTGAAGGGTGTTGACCGTGTTTGCTTCGTGTCGGATGCCATGCCCGCAGTCGGGTTGCCTCCAGGAATTCATAATATTGGAGATGTAAAAGCTATAGTCGAAAATGGAGTTGCACGCTTGCCTGACAATTCTGCCTATGCAGGAAGTGTGACTACCATGGATGTTTGTGTAAGAAATGGGATTAACCAGATGGGCTTGTCCATGGTTGATGCGTTACGAATGGCGACCCAGACCCCGGCTGAGATAATTGGCGTAAGCGACCGAAAAGGAAGTCTTGAAAAAGGAAAAGATGCTGATATTATAATTATGGATAAGGATATAAATATTGATAAAACCATAATTCGGGGAGAGGTGAACTATACAAGAAAATGATAAAATTCCAAACACAACATAAAATGAAATCTTTGAATTGGCGGTCCGGCTTTCGCGGTGTAGTACTATTTTTAATCGCAACTAACTTTACATTTTTATTAACAGAATGTGCATCAAAAAAAAATGCACAAATTGTGATAAAATTTTCTTCTGTTATTCCGCCTTCCAATCCTATTATGCTTACCTACAATTTTATTGCAGACGAGATCGAAAAACGAAGCAATGGAGAAATCACTGTTAAGATATATGATTCTGGTCGGATAGGAGGGGAAACAGACAGCGTAGAGCGCCTGCTACTTGGAACACTTGAAATGGCAGATATGGCTACTTCTGTATTAGGAAATTTAGTGGAAGATTTTTTTGTATTTGATTTGCCTTTTCTTTTTGATAATACCGAGCAACAATACAATATACTTCAGGGTGATGTCGGCAAAAAACTGAATCGAAAACTTGAGCAAACCGGTTTAAAAGTATTGGCATATTATGGAACAGGCGCACGAAGTATTTATACAAAAGAACCGGTTCAGAAGATAGAAGACCTAAAAGGGATTAAGCTCAGGGTGATGGAAAGTAACGTGATGATACAGACTATAAACGCACTGGGCGCACATGCGGTTCCGTTGTCATTTTCGGAACTTTACAATGCGCTGCAACAAGATGTGGTAGAAGGAGCCGAAAATCTTCCCTTTCAATACTTAGCCACCGGTCATTACGATATTTGCCCAAACTATGTCTTGACAGAGCATTTCATGGTGCCACAGGTAATCCTTATGCCGCTGAGTTTTTATAACCGGCTAAGTGATGAGCATAAATTAATCCTTGATGATGTGCTCAAAGATTCGCAAGAATTCCATAAGAAAAACTGGTCAAGATTGGAAAATAAGGCACTGGAAAAATTGCGACAAGAGGGAGTTGAAATTACAGAAGTTGATAAAGCGCCTTTCCGGAAACGTGTTGAAAATGTTTACCATGATTTTGAAATCAGATATGGCAACGAATTTCTAAGAGAAATAAGAGAATAATAGAATGAGCTTATTAGAAAATTAAAAACTGCTATTGAAACAATTTGAGAATGAATACCCCTCTCAAACTGGTAATATATCAATGTGAGAAACTTGAATTATTTATATGGAGACCTCTATTAATTTATATAGGTATCATTTATTTATCTTATACTTATAATAGTACAATAGCAAGGCTTGTAATAAATGTGATGATTTGAAGTTTTATTTCATTTATAAAAGATAGATTTTTGATAGAGATAGCTACTTCCACTTTTACAAATTGTAAGAATCCTTAGTTTTATTATGAAAGATTATTTGACACAATTAATACAAAAGAAAGGCTTGAGAATTGCTCTTTTGTTTACGATTATTATCATTTGTCTGAATGCCATTTTAGTTCTCTTTTATCGAAATACTATTGTAGATAATTCTGAGCAACAAATTAAAATTCAGGATATTAGAAATGGGCTCAACTTAATGGACAATCATATAAGGCTTGCTGACATGGGTGTGAGGGCATATATTATTAAATCAACAGAGCAATTTCTTGTGCCATATATCGATGCGAAAAACAATTATACCGGCAATCTTGATCGTCTTGAAAATAATCTTACCAAAATAGGATATGATATCAGCAATATGAAATCGGCCAGAGATGGTGTTATACAATATATGCAAACATGTCAACTCATGACCGATCTTTGCACCGCCGGAAGAATTGATGACGCAATTGCAATTTTTGAAGAAGATAGGGGAAACGACACCTGGGAGAAACTTTATCCTTTTGTAGAAAACTCAAATGCATATATTGACAATTTAAGTCAAGAGGGCAGGATAGAATATAAAAAGGTAATAAATTTCATTCTTGCATCGCAGATCTTTTTAATTCTACTCACAGTACCACTACTAATTATTGTTTATCGAAAAATTGTGAAAAACTATCAATTCCGAAACCAGATTTTTGAAAGAATCATTGAAAGCAATAATAGCAATCTATTCGATAGCGGAAAAGATATTGAAGATGAAAATTTTATTATTAACTCTCTTGTTACCAATCTTAAAAAAACCTCCGCGTTTATCAAAAATATCACAAGTGGTAATTATAATATCGAATGGGAAGGAATGGACAAAAAAGTTTTTGAATTAAATAAAAACAACATATCAGGAGAGCTATTAAACTTAAAATCTCAACTATCGGAAGCAAAGAAAGCTTCTGAAGTTAGGGCTTGGAATGCAGATGGTTTAACAAAATTTTCGCGGCTGATCCGAGAGTATGAAAGTGAACTGAGTAAATTATCAGACGTTTTAATTTCAAATGTTGTAGAATATCTTGGGGCTCAACAAGGTGGATTATTCTTCTTAAATGATGTTGATCAAAATGATAAGTATTTAGAATTAATGGGTTGCTATGCTTATCAAAGAAAAAAATTTCTTGAAAAAAGAATAGAAATTGGCCAAGGACTAGTAGGTCAATGTTTTTTGGAAAAAGAAACTACACTTTTAAGAAATATCCCTGATGATTATGTAAGCATTACTTCAGGGTTGGGAGATGCTAATCCAACAGAATTGTTGGTAGTTCCATTGATGCAAAACGAAGAAATTGTGGGTGTAATAGAAATTGCATCTATAAAATCATTTTCGGAACATCAAATATCATTTGTAGAAAAATTGTCGGAAATGATTACTTCTGCTATCGCCACTGTTAAAAGAAACGATAACAATAAAGCATTACTCGAACAGTCGCAACAACAGGCAGAAGAGATGCGAGCGCAAGAAGAGGAAATGCGTCAAAATATGGAAGAGTTGCAAACTACCCAGGAACAAATGCATCGCAAAAATGAAGAGGTAGAAGTTCTTCTAAAAGAAGCTTCTGAAAAAGAAGAAAGTATGAAATTACAGATGGAAGAACTCAAAATGCTCCGAAACGAAGCGGATCAAAGCAAGGAGCAAATGAAAATTGAAGCTGAGGATTTCAAAACTATGTTCATGGAAATATTAAATGAAATACCTCAAAGAATATTCCTCAAAGACGCCAACGGCATCATGTACCTTGCCAATCAACAAGCAGCAAATGCACATGGAAAGCAACTTTCTGAAATTATTGGCACAAGTGATTATGATATGGTTGATAAAGAAACAGCGGATAAATGGAAAGCGAAAGATCTTGAGGTCATGAAAAAAGGTAACGATAAGTATGTATTCAAAGCTACCATTGATGGCAAAGAGACTGTTATTGAATCCTATAAAACAGTATTTAATATCAGAACCCTAAAGCAAATTGGCATATTGGGGATTCAGAATGATATTACCGACAAGGTAAATATGAAAGCGTATATTAAAGAACTTGAAGAGAAGTTGAAAAATTAGTGCCTTTCTCCAGCCAAGTAGAAAAAATTAAATATTAATCTGCAAGACTTAATAATTTATATCAGGAATAGTTATTTTGAAATTAATAGAGGTTCCCATAAATAAAACCCGTAAAAACACACCCCGAAACAAATATGCACACCACAAGCATTTGGGGTTGCAGGAGGAAATCAAGTTAAAATTTTATAGTCATGCTGAACCTGCCTATGTCGGCATACAGGCCTGTTTCAGCATCTATTGAATCATTATAAAGATCTTGAAATACCCGCCTGCCGGCAAGACATGAATTCAGGATGACCTTACGCAATGGTTTTAGATATTAAAAGTTTAAACCCGATTTCTCTGGGTTGCAAGCACCACTGAGTTAAAATCAAAAAAAAATAATCCATATTCTAAAAAAAATAACTTCTAATTTATAAAGTTAGGAATCCTTACTAAATTTGCATCAGCAATATTGCTAATCCAGTAAATATATAGTTATGAGCAAGTCAATCTTTTATCACGCAGGATGTCCAGTATGTATCAGTGCCGAGCAAGACATTTTAAATCTTATTACACCATCAGATGTGGAAGTGGTCAACTTCGCAGAAAATAAGTCTCGAATTGCGGAGGCCGAAAAAGTAGGTGTAAAATCTGTCCCCGCATTGGTGACGCCAAATGGAAACGTGCTTCACATTAATTTTGGGGCATCAATGGAAGATGTGGAAGCATAAAATTTTTAATGTAGATGACCAATATCTTTGGTCATCTACATTCATTAAGTAAAATAGTGGGAAGAATTTAAAAATAAAATATATGAAAGTAGCTGTTTGGGACACCTATGTGAGCAGAAAAGATGGATTGACTATGCATTTTGATATTCTTGTGCCCAGTGCCTTGACTGACGAAGCAAAAATTTTCAATTTTGGTAAACATATTTAGCGGAAAAGTCTTTTGAAACGGGAGTATTGAGCGCCAAAGAATGTCAGCTATGCCATATCGAAGAGGCGACACAAGACATAATAGATGACATTCAACATAAGGGATATTACATTGTAGAAATGGAAAACTGCAATCAATGAGATCAATAGAATTACACATTAAAGAATTTATCCAAGGAGATTTCAAACTAAAACCATTGAATCTCCTTTTTGTATTTCAGGTAAACTGTCCGGGGTGTTTCTTTTATGCTTTTCCTGTTCTCAATAAGCTTTATGCCAATTTAGACCATACAAACCTTTCCTTTTTGGGGCTATCAACTTCCTTTGAAGATTTTGATAAAAACACGTTTGAAGCGACGAAAAAATTAGTCGAAAAAGGTGAGCTGATTGGAGAGACGAAAAAAGCCATGGCAGCTCAGCATGTTCAAAAACTTCTTTATGCCATCAATTTTCCCATTGCGATGGATGAGAAAGTTACCGAGATTGAGGATATGGAGCATGCCATCAACCATATTTGTAATTTAAATCCTAATTACAAAATCTGGGCGAAATTTGATCAAGAAGAACTGCAACAAAAAGTAGGTCAATACCTTAATGCTTTGGAATATACATCCCTTACTTTTACGCTAAACCAACTGAAAGGCACACCAAGCCTTATTCTTTTCAATGCTGATTATGAAATTTTAGATGATTGGTTTGGAATGGTTGAATACGAGGATGTCGTAAAGTCTATAAGGTATCATACCGTTTTATAATAATTAAAATTGTAGCAGGTAGTGGAATAAAATAAGTAGGATTGCTAACTTTGTTTATAGATAGACCACTAAATCGTTGACAGGTTTATTTTAACAATGGAAGAAAGTAGTTTTAATATCGAATTTCAACAGAAAAATATCACAAGTAAAATTGTGGTTGGCTTAGAGCGCATATCAGAAGTATTCAAAGTTTTACTTTGGGAACACGCAAAAACCATAGGTCTAAGCCCTATTCAAATTCAGATGTTAATTTTTATAGCCTATCACAAACCTGAGCTTTGTAATGTAAGCCATTTGGCGAAGGAATTTAATATCACAAAGCCAACGGTTAGTGATGCCATTCGTGTGCTGGCTGAAAAGAAATACATCGATAAAGATTATTCTTTATCCGATAGCCGAAGTTATTCCATTTTATTATCTGATCTGGGGAAAAGTGCCGTTGCTGAAACTGAAAATTTTGCAAATCCAATCGAAACCCAGCTTAAGCGTATTGAAACAGAAGATTTAGAACATGTATTCGAAACATTGAGTAAGCTGATTTATCAGTTGCATCGCAATGGCATCTTAACCATTCAGCGAACCTGTTTTAGCTGTAAATTTAAAACTAACGATTATTGTAATTTAATGGAGAAAGCATTAAAAGCTGCCGACATCCGATTGGATTGTCCTGAGTATAATGCAAAGCCAGCAGGAAAAATCTAATATTCAGTTTACCGATAGCTCAGAGTTACCTGCAATTGAAAAAATAGAAACTAAAAAATTGATACAATGATAAAATTAACACCATTTATTTATATGATATTATTGATGTTTTCCTGTGATGAGAGCAACAATACAAAACAAACTGTTGACTCAAAATCTTATAAGGATAAGACCATTATGGCAATTTTCGCACATGGAAATGATGAGATTACTGTATCACCCATATTATCGAAATATGCTAAAGAAGGAGTAAATATTTATTTAGTGATCGTATCAGATGGATCTAAGCAAATAAACAAACATGGTATTAAAACTAAGATTCCTCCTGGTGTATCATTTTCCCAAGTACGTTCGGAAGAAATATTGCATGCTACAAAAACGTTAGAAATTAACCCTCCAATTCTACTTAATTATACTAATTTAATTACAAAAAAGAATGTCAACACCCTTGGGAGCAAAATAGATAGCCTTTTTAATAAATATCAACCCAACCTTATTCTTACGATGGGGCCAGAGGGAGCGTACGGAGATCCTGAGCATTGTATAGTTAATAGTGTTGTTACAGGAGTTTTCCAAAACGAAAAGTCTCGGAAGATACAACAACTACTTTATGTTGGCTTTTTAAAAGAACCCTTAGGTATGGTAACAGAATTAAATACTGAATTGGTAAAATATTTTAAAAATAATCTTAAGACTACTCAAAAGAAATATCTCACCTATAGAATATCCGTTGAGGAGGAAGATTTTATAGTGGCAAGGGAGGCATTAGCTTGTCATAAATCACAATTTACTCCTGAACAGCTGGATGAGATTTTTCTTGTATTTGGTCAAACTGAAGGATTAATCTATTTGCGCCCATGGAATGGTTCTGAGGCCGTTAAGGACGATATTTTTGACTAAATTAGAATAAAGCAGGTAACAAAAAATATAGTGCATGCCGCAATTAGTTGTAAATATGAAAGTTATTACACAAAATAAGGATTATTGCAACATGAAGAATAATAGTTTCAAAATACGGCACGCACCATATTCAAACCGTTGAATACTATGTTGGCTGATCTGAAATTACCCTATGGAGAAAATGTTTAAATGTAGAGTTGATACAATTTGAGGAGGAGTGTATAAATGTTTACAAACAGCAGATTGAGACTTTTTTACAAAAATAATTATAAAACATATGAAGCGTCGTGAATTATTAATAAAAAGTGGATTAGCCATGTCGGTCGGTTTAATTCCGGAAGTCACTCTGGCAAAACAAACAATTTATCAGTCAGATAAAAAACTGAAAATCCTTGTGACAGGAGCTCATCCTGATGACCCTGAAATGGGTTGTGGAGGAGTAATTGCCAGGTATGTAGCAGAAGGTCATGAAGTAAAATTGCTTTATTTAACTCGTGGAGAAAGAGGAATAAAAGGTAAATCAATTGAAGAAACTGCAAATATACGGACTAAAGAAGCACTTGAGGCAAGTTCGATTCTAAAAACCAAATCTCTGTTTTTTGGACAGATCGATGGTGATGCGCTAGTCACAGTTGAATGGCGAGAAAAAATGATTGAAGTTTTAAAAACCGAATCTCCGGATATCATTTTTACCCACTGGCCAATTGATACGCATCCTGATCATCAGGTTTGCTCTTTACTGGTTTATGACGCATGGTTAAATACCAACAAGAAAACTGCATTTTACTATTATGAAGTGATGACAGGTGTACAATCACAAAATTTCCACCCGACAGATTTTGTAGATATAACACCAGTCATTGAAACCAAGTGGCAATCGAGCTTTATTCATAAAAGCCAGAAGATCGAAGATATATATGCTAATTCTCATGGAAATATGGAGATTTTCAGAGGAATGGAATACAATTGCAAATACGCTGAAGCATTCGTACAGCATCAGCAAAGTCCACCCGGATATTTACCGGAGTCGGTGTAGTCGGTACCGGGATTAGGGAAATCGCTTTTAAAATTATTTGGTCATGCTGAACTTGTTTCAGCACCTTGTCTCGTCCTAAAAAAGGTTGACTCTTTTTAAGTTTCCAATTTGATGAAAATT
>CAZDRA010000112.1:0-14652 GCA_964507705.1 uncultured Roseivirgaceae bacterium
AAAAAAATATCAGAAATAAAAAATGACTTTATCAATAATATGACCCATGAATTCAAAACGCCCATTTCTACTGTCTCGTTGGTTTGTGAGGCTTTGCAAGATGATGATGTAAAAAAAGATGACGCCTTCCTGAAAAGGTATATTTCCATAATTGACGCTGAGAATAAAAGGCTTGGACTTCAGGTAGAAAAAGTATTGCAAATGGCCACGCTGGATAAAAAAGACTTTAAGTTAAAATTAGTGCAACTGGATGTTCATCAGGTGATTGACAAAGCTCTGGAAAATATAAACATACAAATAGAAAAAAAAGATGGTACTTTGAAAAAGCAACTTTTGGCATCAGAAGTAAATGTGATTGCCGATGAAGTACACCTCACAAATATAATTTACAATTTACTGGACAACGCCAACAAATACGGAGGTGAAAAACCAGAAATATCCATAGCTACAAAAAACAAAAATGGAGGAATGGTAATTGAGGTTGGTGACAAAGGAATCGGAATGTCAAAAGAAGTAAAGGATCGAATATTCGAGAAATTTTATCGGGTTCCTACCGGCAACCTTCACGACGTAAAAGGATTTGGCCTTGGACTAACTTATGTAAAAACTATGTTAGATGCTTTGGGAGGGACGATTGGTGTGAAAAGCGACTTGGCAAAAGGTAGTACATTTGAAATATACTTACCACAAGATGGATAAATTAAAAATATTGATCGTTGAAGATGATCGCAATCTCGGGCAGATTTTATTGGAATATTTAGAAATAAAAGGACTGGATGCCACACTTTGTAAAGACGGCGAGGAGGGACTGGTCACTTTTGATAATGGTGTATTTGATATTTGTTTATTGGATATAATGATGCCCAAAAAAGATGGTTTCACTCTGGCCAGAGAAATTAGAACCAAAGACAAAAAAATTCCGATTATCTTTCTTACGGCGAAATCGATGAAAGAAGATGCCATTGAAGGCCTGAAAATTGGGGCAGATGACTATGTCACCAAGCCGTTCAGCATGGAAGAATTATTACTTCGAATTCAAGCCGTAATGCGAAGAATCGGTAGTAATACTGATGGAGAGATAACTACTTATCAAGTCGGCAAATATATTTTTGATCATCGCAAACAGCAATTGGAAGAGGATGGAAATATCATAGAGCTTACAACAAAAGAAAGCGGATTGCTCAAGCTATTGGTGATCAATAAAAACAAAACCCTGGAACGAAACATAGCTTTGAAAAAAGTTTGGAGAGACGATACCTATTTCAACTCCAGAAGCATGGATGTGTACATCACCAAACTAAGAAAATTGCTTAAAGGTGATGAATCAATACAAATTCGTTCAGTACACGGCGAGGGTTTTAAACTCTTATTAGAAAACTAATCGAAATAATTCTGGAATAAATAAGGGATTGTCTAGAATACGCCATGAACTTCTTTGTTCACCGGAAGGGATTGCCTGGTAGAACAAAAAAAATAAAGCTCCGAGCAAGGAGCTTTATCTCATTTTAACCAGGTTGTGGTAATTAGGAAGGTTTTAATTGTTTGGTTAAGCTGCTGTTTGCAATCAAATATAAAGATGAATATTTTAATTTGTTGCAACTTTTTGAGTTATTGATTGAAGGGGTTGTTTTTCGTGACGAACTGATAGATTCAGCTATCGAGTGAATATTTAATTTTTGCTTTTTAGGGCGAAGTAGCTATAAATTTTAAGTGGAGCTGGCCAATTAAACTCTCCCAAATTAATCTGGCAAATCAAAAAAGCTTTCCCAAAAAGTTAAATAAACTAAACAATATTCAATATAAAATTGTCTTCTATTGGAGGAGATAATATTTCCATTTTTATATACTATCCATTTTCAATTTAAAAAAGATTTGACTATTCATTCTATCACGCCAAATTGTGAAAAAGATATTGACGGACTGCGAAAGTCTGGACAAATCGCTGCCAAAATACTTTGGGAGATGATCAACAAGTTAAAGCCTGGAATAACTAGTGAATATCTCGATAATGTTGCTGGTAAATACTTCCATATGCTTAATGCAAATTCAGCTCCAAAAATTGGTGGATTCCCAGGAAATACATGCATCAGTGTAAATGAAATTATTGCGCACGGAATACCAAATAAAAGAATAATCAGATGTGGAGACAGAGTCAACATTGATGTATCAATTGAGCATAAAGGGTATTTTGGGGATGTGGCATATACGGTAATCATTGGAAGTTCTTTTCATGAAACCAATAAACTTCTTGAATGTGCAAAAAAAGCAACACTAAAAGCTGTTAATCTATCGGTTGCAGGAACTCCTTTAAATACCATTGCAAAGGCAATTGAATCAAAGGTGAGGGTAAATAATTTCACTATTATCAAAAATCTTTGTAGCCATGGAGTAGGAAAAAGTTTGCACACATATCCATCCAATATTTTTAACTATTATAACCCAGATGAAACAATTATTCTAAAAGAAGGAATGGTGATCGCATGGGAGCCTTATGTTTCTACATGTGCCATTCGTGCTTTTGCAACAGACGGGGAATGGAACCTTACTACACATAATAATAGTGAAGTGGCACAATTTGAACATACCGTTCTTGTTACTGCTGGTGAGCCTGAAATTCTAACCGTTTTGAAGCAATAATATTATGGCCGTCCCGAGGATTTTGTTTTGTTTTTAGATCTTAATTCTTCTATCGAATTTCTCTCAGTCTGCAACTCTCTGCCCATTTTCAGTTGCTTCTCCTGACTTTTCTTTTTATGTTCTTCAAACTCCAATTGGAGGTCCTTATATTCTTTATTGACCTTAGAAGTTACATTATTGCTTCTCATAAAACTCCCAAATGCAAATATTCCAAATACTACCAAAACGCCAATGATTATCCAAACGATCCAATGATATGTTGCTTTATTAATATTTATTCCAACAAAAGATAAGCTTTCTCTCAATTCTTCGCTTTTTGATAATTGCTTTTCCAAATCCGAGATTCTATTACTTAACTGCGCAATTTGACTTTTCTGATCAGCAACAGTGCTTTTTAAGTTGCTAACTTCTTTTCGACTGGCTCTGATTGAATCTTGTACTGCCTTGGAATATTGACTCAGGTTGGTCCTTTTTATTACTTTATAATCTGTATAAGATTCAGATTTGTCCAGCATATCCCGGAACTGTTCTTTCAATGTTTGAGGCCCGGTAGTTTCCTCTGATGATTGTGAATTACCGACAATAGGCATCATAGCAAAGAAAAATAGAGCTATTATTAGAATATGAATATTTATTTTTTTCATTAATATTTATTTTTTTAGTTCGCAGGATTACTAATCAATTCTGCATTTTTCAATTTACCTGATGAATGAGATTCATAATTTGCGACAAACAAATAGAATACACAAAAATTTCAATTTTCAATCAGACCAAAATTAAAAATGCTACGTCTACTTTACAAATGTATATTTTAATAAAAAAGCACACATAAAATACTACGTTTAATTTTTTCAATTTCTGAGGAATATTAAATAAAACGATTATTCAAAACCATTGTTGATTTTTCTTTCCATTTTTTATTGGGTAATGCGCGAGTGACTGATAATTTTAAATGATTTAATTACTCACATTGCCAAAAATCATTCTTGTACCTGCACGATCATTTCTATTTCACAAGCAATATTCATGGGGAGCGATCCCATACCAACAGCAGCTCGTGCATGTTTTCCCCTTTTCCCAAAAACCTCTACCATTAAGTCTGAGAATCCATTGATCACTTCGGGGTGTCTTGTAAAGGAGGCATCGGTATTTACCATACCAAGTACCTTTATGATTCTTTCTACTTTATTGAGATCGCCAATTTGTGCCTTTAGTGCTGATAACTGTACAATAGCTGTTAACCTGGCTGCTGCATATCCTTCTTCAATACTCAATTCGCTACCGACCTTACCAACAACAAAATTACCATCAGACTTTCTGGGTCCATTTCCTGCCATAAAAACTAGGTTTCCAGTCCTTACTGAATTAACATAATTGGCTATAGGTTTGGCAGGTTCTACCAACTCTATTCCCAATGATTTGATTCTCTCTTCAACATCATAATCATAAAGCTCTACAACTTTGGATGACTCGCTATCTTTTAATTGACAAGAAGATAATATTATCAGAAGTAAAAAAAGGGATTGTTTCATAATATTTGGGGAATTAATGGATTGCACAATGAAGGTTAAATTTTGCAGTACATAAGTACTAAAATCATACTTATTCGCCATACAAACAAGACTAATAAAAAATCAGTCAATTTTCCTATCAAAAAGCTCAAGTTGATTGGGCAACAACCTGAAAGATTTTCTATGAAATGGAGTAATTCCATATTTTTCAATTGCGCTTCTGTGTTCTTTTGTAGGATAACCTACATTACGTTCCCAACCATATTCAGAATAAGTAATAGACAATTTTTCCATAAGATCATCACGATAAGTTTTCGCCAAAATAGAAGCTGCGGCAATGCTCATGTATTTTCCATCGCCTTTAATAATGCAATGATGTGGAATATTTCCATATTGAATAAATTTATTTCCATCTACCAGAATCAACTCAACAAGTGTTTTGAGCTGATCCAAAGCCCTGCGCATTCCTAAAAAAGATGCCTGCAAAACATTTATTTTATCCACTTCTTCATTTGAAACTTCTGCAATGGCATATTCGATTGCATCATTCAAAATGTCTTTACGAATGATTTCTCTATTTTTTTTTGTCAATAATTTGGAATCATTCAACAAGTGATGCTTATAATCCAGAGGCAATATCACTGCTGCAGCAACAACAGGTCCTGCAAGGCAACCTCTTCCTACTTCATCACATCCCGCCTCGATTTTACTTCCTGAATAACTGGATTTTAACATGTTGCAATTTATATCGATATAAATTTTATAATAGAAATCAGGCAGATTATTTTATAAAATATGGCTGTAATGATATTTTTACAAAATAATATTTCACACATCAGTATATGGAATTTGATCCGAACAGAAACCCCTGGAAATGTAAGACCTCCAAAGACATCTATGAAAATCCATGGATAAAGGTCGTAGAAGACCAAGTGGTAAGGCCTAACAAATCAGAGGGCATCTACGGCAAAGTGCATTTCAAAAATGTTGCGATAGGGATTATCCCTCTTGACGAAGAGCAAAATACGTGGCTGGTTGGTCAATACAGATATACTTTAAATTCCTATTCATGGGAAATTCCTATGGGAGGTGTACCGCTAAATGAAAAAGTACTTGATGGAGCAAAAAGAGAACTAAAGGAAGAGACAGGCCTGATGGCAAATAAGTGGACAAACATCCTGAAAATCCATACTTCAAACTCTGTAACTGATGAGTATGGATTTGTGTATCTTGCTGAAGAGCTTACTCAAGGCGAGATGGAGTGGGACGAAACTGAGGAACTACTGATTAAAAAATTGCCTATCAAAACGGCGCTTGAAATGGTGATGAAAAACAAAATAACAGATTCCTTGAGCATTGCCGGAATACTGAAGGCATCCAGAATACTTGGAATATAGATACCGCAAGCCTACCTGTTTTTTGCCATATAAGATTGCAGAATAATAGAAGCGCTTATCTTGTCAACATTTGATTTTATTCGTCGATCTTTCTTTTTCATCCCTCCCAGCACCATTGCTTGGTGAGCCATTTTAGAGGTAAACCTTTCATCTTCTGTAGAAATTGGGGTGGAGGGAAATACGCTTTTTAATTTTTCAATTATTTTTTTTACAGGACCTGTCGCATGAGTGTCACTCATATCAAGATTGACAGGCAATCCGATTACGATACGCTCTATCTCCTCTTTTTCAAAGTATGCCTTTAGCCAATTTATAAGACTATCCGAAGGGATAGTTTCCAATGGAGTTGCAATAATTTTTAATGGATCTGTAACAGCCAGGCCGGTTCTTTTAATACCGAAATCTATTGCAATAATTCTACTCATTGGTTTTTTTGATAAAAATAGCGATGAAGCAAATTATAATAAAATTCATTCATAAATTTAGCTAAGAAAAATATTTAAAAACTTCAAGTACTCAATATCTAATTTGAAACCGCGGAGACAAAATTACTGAGTTCTTTGGCTATATTTGTATTTTTAAAAAAATAGAATTTTAGTATATAATCGAATATTGTGGAGAAGATAAAAAACTCAAAATTTCAGATAAGATTACCAATTATCCTTGCAATTGGTTTGGCTGCAGGAATCTTAATTGGAGCTACGTTTAATGAATCGGAACAATCATCAACTGATTTCATGAAAAGTGTTATGAAGTTTAGGGAAGTTATGGGACTTCTGGATCGTTCTTATGTTGATAAAATAGATTCAGATAATATGGTTGAAACGGCTGTGACAAAAATGTTGGAAAAGCTTGATCCACACACAGTATATGTTTCACCCAAGGACGTAGAACTGTCAAATAGCGATTTGAAGAAAGAATTTGAGGGCGTGGGAATTGAGTTTAATGTTTTTAGAGATACCATTGTTGTTTTGGCCCCATTATCCGGAGGCCCATCGGAGAGAGTTGGATTGCTTGCCGGAGACAAAATTGTAACGGTTGATGATGAAACTGTAGCCGGAATAGGGATTACCAATCGAGGAGTAATAGACCGACTAAGAGGAAAAAAAGGAACCAAAGTTAATGTTGGTATAAAAAGACAGCGCAGTAAAGAGTTGTTGGAATTTACCATTATTCGAGATAAAATACCTCAATATTCTGTAGATGCAGGATACATGGTTGATGATGAAGTTGGTTATATAAAAGTAAACCGATTTGCAGAAACTACCTACGACGAGTTTAGGGAGAAATTAAAAATGCTGGTTGACAAAGGCATGAAAAAACTCATCATCGACTTGCAAGACAATCCTGGAGGCTATATGGATCGCGCAGTAAATATTTCTGATGAAGTAATCGCTAATAACGCAATGATAGTTAGCCAGGAAGGCAAAGAGTCACGCGCAAATGCAGAGTATAGAGCTTACAGAAATGGGCTTTTCGAAGAAGGACCAGTTATTGTGCTGATCAATGAAGGAAGTGCCTCAGGTTCTGAAATTGTAGCAGGGGCTGTTCAGGACAATGATCGAGGGCTAATTGTGGGCAGAAGATCGTTCGGAAAAGGACTTGTACAGTCATTGTTTAGATTAAGTGATGGGTCTGAATTGAGATTAACGATTTCTCGATATTACACGCCAAGCGGAAGGTCTATTCAAAAACCATATGACGATGGGCTCATGGCATATCATAGTGATTTCCGTGAGCGAGTTAAACATGGAGAATTATTTCATGCAGATAGTATAAAATTTAATGATTCGCTGAAGTATCAAACTACTAAAGGCCGCACTGTTTATGGTGGTGGAGGTATTATGCCTGATTATTTTATTCCGCTTGATACCGGCTGGAACTCTAAGTATTATATTCTACTAAGAAACAATAACGTAATTAGAGAATTTGCGCTCAGCTATTTTCAAAAGAATGAGAAAGCCTTGAAGAGTATGAAATATGAAGATTTCTTAGACAATTTTATGATAGATGAAAAAATGGTGAAAGATTTCAAGAAATTGGGAGAAAAATTTGATGTGAAATTTGACGAGAAGGGATTTAAAAAATCTGAGACAACAATTAAAACTATTGTAAAAGCGTCAATAGCAAGAAATGTCTGGGGACGAGAAAGCTACTACCCTATTATTAATGATATAAATGAAATTTTTCAAGAGGCTATTCTTCTTTTTGATGAAGCAGATGCACTTGTTGATGGATAGAATTGAACCGTATTTAGTTTAAATTGCTTTTACTCAAACGGCTACTCAATTACGTTGATTTCACCAATACCAATTTTGCTTTGTCAGCCGTTGCTACCTTATTTATAAATTTCACAAAATTGATATACTCCTCGGGCGGGAAGGTTTCCTTAACCAAGGAATAGCTTCTTAAATAAGTAATCTTTCCTTCCTCAGAAATAACCTGTGATTCATATGAACCAAAGGGAGATTCGATGCTTACCTTTTCGGGAATATATTCCAAATGATAACCATCCGGAATTTGAATCCTGATGGTGTCGCTGTCTTCAAAAGGATAGTCTAATACAAAATCATATTTTCGCTCCTTTTTTGGTATCGATATTTTACTGGATTTATTTATAATGTTTGGCTGTAAGAATAACCTTTTACCACTAACCGATGCGAATCGTTTTATTGAAACATTAATTTCCGCACTGACCTCAGGAATGACTTGTTTTTTTTGATCAAATTTGAAATCAAGCAATTCAAAGCCTTTCAAGTCCAGATGGTCATACAGCCACTTTTTTTGTTTCACTTCTCCAACATCCAACAAACCTGAATAGTGATCGTACTGTAATCCTGTGCAGACTACGGTTAAGTTCACAGAAGCACTTCCATTTTCATGCAGCATCATATTGGCATTTTGAATTTGCCTGTTGTCTTCTTTTCCATAGACCTTGGTATGTACAATATTTCCGCCATTTTCATTGATCACCAAAACATCCCGGTCGCCGGTAAAGGAACCCAGATAACCAAAGGGGCTATCTTGAGAGGTGCATTCCAGCCATACCGTATCTTGATAATTTGGCACACAAAGTATCATATGGTTAAACTGATTTCTGGTGAAGTTCTTATCGATATTTGTTGCATTATGACCGGCTTTTACCAGAGTATAGTACGACTCAATATCAACTGTTTTTAGCATGGCTTTCATGTAGTTGCTCAGTGCCTTGCAATCGCCATAGCCTTTGGTGGCCACATCTGTAGCAGGGAAAGATTGCCATCCTCCAATGCCCAATTGGATACTTATATATCTTGTGTTGGCTTGGAGGTATTCATATATTTTCCTTATTTTTTCTGTTCTCGAAGGCTCATCTGCAACAATTGCTCTTATTTTAACAGCGATGTCTTCGGGCAAAAAATCTCTTCCTTCATTCAACATTCTTTCCCACATACCAAAAGAAGCCCAATCTTTCATATTGCCAGCGTAGCCTTCCATTTCAAATTCTGAGGGGGCAGTCAACACTGTCGGGAGAATGTATTTGATACTTGGCATTCTGGGCTCGCGTGTAATGGCCTCAAAGTGCCCAAAACTCCATGAAATATTTTTTTTGTCTTTTACCATAAGCTCTTTTGCAGTCGGTTCGATATTCAATTCCTGATACCGGAAGTCATAATTTGCAGGTACTGTAAATTCGAGACTCGATTTTTGTGAGGATATATTAAATCCCGAATACGGCACCCAACCGGGAAATGAAAGTATGCCGTCCATCACCTTTTCTACTTCATACTCGATTGTATATGGATAATCGGGGTATCTGAGGTCAAAATATTTTATCCTGTTGTCTGTTGCTATTGAAATTCTATCATAAGCCGAATAATCTTTTATATCTTTACTTTTAAGCTGTTTCACCAATTTGCCGGTTTTATCATAAACCTTGCCACTAATAGCAGAATTGTTAAATGTTTTACTATCGTAATAGACCGTAACTTCTGCAAAGTGATCCGCCTTTTTATTCAGAATAGTGACAGCATACTTAGTATAGGATTTCCCTTTCCCTATATTAATCACTTCAAATCTGGTAATGTCTTCTCTGATTACCGCATTACTATTTTTTAACAAATTTTCAGGAATTTCATCAAATGCATACACCAGTTTTTTTTGAGCATTCAGTTGAAAACCCAATGCGAATAACAAAATACCTAGTGTGTAAAAGAATAATATATGTTTCATGTTGATATTGTCTAATTGGATGAAACCTTTTTCAACACGATTTGCTCACTTTGCTTTGAAACCAAAAGGGCATAAAATTCTTTCAGCTCAGCAAATTTATTCTGAGGATAAAAGCTTTCCTTGATTTGCCAGGTATGTACGATTTGCAATTTATTGCCATTAACTTGTGCCACATATCTTAGATTTGCAGTTTTATCCGAGGTAATGAGGTGTACCGATTTAGGAAGTTCATCAACCGTGTAGCCCTCAGGTATAGTTAAACTAAGCATATAGCTGTTTTTCATGGGAACTATAAATTCTATCGGAAGCTTTCTTTCCTCCTGCTTCAATGGGTTTTCATCAATTTTCCCGCTAAATATCGGATTGATATAAATGATATCACCCATAACTTCTATACCCTCTTCCATCTCTAATTCGATTTTCGCAATAACAGGTTTACTAATATCATCCGGCGCATCAATTTCAATGTTTTCAATGGACCAATCTTCATGATTGTCTTTGAAGGAAGTTATATATCTATCTTCACCTACCTGATTTATTTTTTTTCTGATATTTAATGCACTATATCCATCATTTTTATTAACAAAATTACCTTTCATAGTTCCATCCTCACCCAATGTCATTGTGAACATACTCGATTTAACGATTCCCTTTTTCGGATTGAGATTTACCCAGCCAGGGTTGGTACTGGATATTACATAACCTCTCTGATTGAGACAACGAAATGGCAGTAATCCAAAAGGCAAATGCTTTTCGGTCGCATCGAGGAGTATGGATTTTCCATCAATTGTCGCCCTCGCAATCATATAATTGTATTTACTCAATATCGGATATACGGGATGTACAAGACCATTGTCTATCGTACTGATTATCACAGGATCGGCATCGATTTCTACAGCTCTGAGCATGGAAATAAGAAGGGCATTTATATCGGCGCTGCTACCTGTTCTTTCTTCATACGATTTCTTAATGTTCTTGCTGGGCGTATATCTTTCTTTTTCGTTCCATTTCATGTGTTGGCTGACAAAACTGTAAACAGCTGCAGCACGCACAATCGGATCTTGATGTTCTGATGTAATTTGTGAGGTAATGTCTTTATAGAAAGATCGTTTCCTCATATTTGGTCCAAAATCCTCATTGTTAACTAAGAAGTTAGTGATCACTGCATCCCAATTGCTTAAAATATCGTGATTTTCCTTTGATAAGGTTTTATAGTTCGATAGTTGAAAATCTATGCTCAACAGGTAATTTCGATAATTACCCACAAAATTTTCATCCTTTAATGCCGGTACATCTTTGGCTATCCAATGAAATACATCATCTCGGTAATCGATTTTATTGTAAGACGTTGAACCTTTTTGATTCCTTCCTAATTTATTAACAGCTCTTTGGGTGTTTGACCAGGATATTGATTTAAGAACATCATTGGTCTCAAAAATATGAAAAGATTCAAATCCCTGGGAATTCTTCAGGTATGTCAAATATTCAGGAATACTAACAATATACTCACTCCATTTTACAGGAATTGACTTCTGAAAATACCATGAATTTAAAATGGTAAGATAGTTGGAATTAATCGTGTACGAAAATTCAATGACCGATCCCTCTTTCACATTAGGCAGCGTAAATTTCGTTCTTTTATAATTTTTACTGGTCTTTTCTTTAAAAATACCGTCTTTACCCAATTTCGTTTTCACGACTTTTCCATTTTCAATGGTATAGGTATATCCCTTTATCTGAGATATTGATTGTTCTATTTTATTATCATCATACAAAGAAACTTGTTCGGTTGCCCATTTGTATCCGTCGTCATTGAATATTTTAATACGACAAATCCGTTTTAAGTTATTTTCCCATTGACCTTCATTTACATTGTAGGTGAATGAAAGCACACCATAATCACATAATACTACAGCATCGGCATCAGGGTTTGCTTCATACACAGTCATTTCAACTTCCTCTTTAGAGACGTTACCTAGTTTAATGGGTGGCTTTTCTGCAAATGATAAAGAACTAATTAGTAATAAAATAAAAAGGGTAAGAGGTTTAGGTATAGTTTTCATAGTGAAAAAAATATTAATGGGCGTTGAACAATATTAAACTCTAAAAAATGCTATAAGTACAGCAAATTGTAAATGATAATTAACAATAAATAACTATAAATATATTAATATCGGCCATGTGATGTTTTGAAGGTTTTTTTATATTAAGAGGTCCCTCTTAAATAGAACGAGTCTTATTTGGAATATTGCGAATTACAAATCCCTATTTTTAAGAATCAAATAGGAAAACCCACCAAATAAAATGCCATACGCGATTGCCCAAATGAGTTGTTCCGGAGATACTACAGATTGAGTTTCCATGTCAACATATTTAGTAAATGGAAATTGGTTGAGATTATCAATGACATTCATGGGCAGGAATTTCTTGGTATTTTCCGGTATTGTCCATGAAAAAATTGGTTCTAAAATAAAATCATAAACCAAAAGTAAAATGATGGATAAGCCTGTTCTTTTAAGCGTCAATGCCAGAAAAAGCGCATATATAAAATAGACCAATAATTCCACAAAATAGGCCAGTACAAAATCCAACCTTATCAAAACTTCAGACATTTCTACCTGAATCCCCTGGGTAAAACCAAGAACCAATCCTATAATTACAACCAGAACCGTAGAAAATACAGCAAGAGTTTTGGCCAATCCTATTTTCGAAAATAGCCATTCCCGCCTGCTCAATCCGTCAATAATATTCTGACGTGCTGTGGAATAAGTAAACTCGTTGCAAACAGAAGTTATGATAATTAGCGCAAATATGATTTTAAAATACCCAGCTATATAAGTCAGGTTTTGCCACACGTCGGGAAACTGCAATATCGGTTTCAGAGATAGGTCAATTTCCGGTATGTTATTTACCATGAAGTTGGCATTTTTCAAAAAGGAGTTGAAGTTCATGGCCATAAGACAGATGACCGTGACATGCAATGCTACCAATATCCAAAAACCCGAATTGGTAATTTGTTTTCTAAATTCTATTCTTAACAATCTAAGCACGATTCTGAGATAAGAGGTTTAAAAATTCCTGCTCCAAGCTTCCTTTCTTTTGTGCAAAATGTGTGATATCAACTCCATTATTAATCAGGTTTGCACTTAACTCTGAGGCTTTGTATCCGTGCTTTAATTCAACCATAAATTTCCCATCATGATTTTCAAAACCTACTATTCCATCAATTTCACTGAGAACTTTCTCTAATTTCTCAATATCATCGCTGTTAATCTCAATTCGACCCTTATTCGAAATTAGGGATTGCACTTGGCCTTCAAAGAGTTTTTTTCCATACTTGATTACTGCCACGTGAGAGCAAACTTTTTGAACTTCGTCTAATAAATGACTGGCCATAATTACTGTGACTTCCTCTTTTGCAATTTTTAATATCAGCTCCCTCACATCTGCAATACCCTGTGGGTCCAGGCCATTCGTGGGTTCATCTAATACCAATACCTGCGGATTTCCCAGCAAAGTTGCCGCCAGGGCCAGGCGTTGCTTCATGCCTGTAGAATAAGTTGCAAACCTTCTGTTGGCATCTTTCGCAATTCCAGACAGTTCCAGTTTTTCATGGATACTGGGCTTTTTGATATCTTTGATATCTGCAACAAGCTTGAGGTTTTGATAACCATTGAGATGCGGATAAAAGTTTGGCTTGTCCAGCATGGCGCCGATCTCTTTTCTTAATCTGAAATCATTTCCTTTTTCGAACCACGAGAATGAACCGGATGTTGGATTTGTAACTCCCAAAATTATACCAAGCGCAGTTGTTTTTCCGCTGCCATTGGGTCCCAAAATTCCATAGACATCTCCCTTTTTCACATTGATGCTTAGGTTATCCAAGGCGTTTACAGCACCATAATTTTTTGAAAGTCCGTTAATCGAAAGGATGTTTTGCATAGTTGGGTCAAATATAAAATTTTATTTTTCTAGCTCACTACCATTTATGGCGCTTTATGAAATACAGTGGGTCATTATCATTGCCACAGATTCACAAAGTCCCTTCCTCGCCGGCTGTGCGTTGTGATGGTGGACAGGCCTGTTTTGAATATTTCAAGCCTTTGTTGGTTTTGTCACCAGCAAACAAAAATGGATGTTTTTTGCTTGTTGGTCAAAAGACCCTTCTTGCCGCCTGAGCATTGCGACTCAATTGTAAAGACAAAAAATACAAAAAGTTGACATACAGCCATTTATTAAAATGCATTTTCAAGTCGTGTTAACAAACCAAGGAATCATAGCAGATGTTACTTGCCGTGTAAATCAATTATTTCAGTTTGCAGTTTATTTCGAAAAACTTTTGAAATGTCGATTGGTCAGAATAATTAACTAACAGGCTATCAAAGAGTTCTTGGGCATTAGCATTAAAACAAAATACCATCAGCAAGTTAAAATAACATATCTCATATTTTTTGATCTACATGGCAAGTAACGTAGAGCTAAAATGTCGTGCGGATTAAAAAGCAATTTCGTTTCGTTTTCCACGAGCCACACTGATGTTTAAATTTACAATTTGTGGCGGAATATCCAAGAACCACCAAGCCTCCAATTGCGATTAAATCGCATGCATTTTTAGGTATTGTGTGTGCCCAGCATGGGCATTTAGTACGAAAGGTACTAAATTTTCCAGAGGGTGAAAATCCCTTACAGGCAAGCCTGCCTTTGTCGGCAGACAGGTTGGTGAAGCCTGTTAGTAAGCCGCACTTTGTTCGAATGAACAAAGTCGTGGTTTGGAGTGATCCAGACAGTGAAGGAAGCGAGAAATCCAGTACCGACCCCGCATCAAGTGCCGGACAGGCAGGGAATATGTCCTTACCTGGGGAGGTCTCGAACTGCACGTGTTGCAGATTGAGAAG
>CAZDRA010000113.1:0-14609 GCA_964507705.1 uncultured Roseivirgaceae bacterium
GTACAATATTGGTACCCATGCTAAAATCTCAGGGACATGAAGTATCTGGATTAGATAGCGATTTATTTAGAAATTGCACATACGGAACTTTAGATTTAGGAATTCCCGAAACCATCAAGGATGTGCGGGACGTAGGCATTGAAGACGTTGCAGGTTTTGATGCTATTATTCACTTAGCAGGATTGTCTAACGATCCATTGGGAAATCTGAATGCAAATTTAACATTTGATATAAATCATTTGGCTACAGTAAAAATTGCCGAACTGGCAAAAAAAGCTGGTGTTTCTCGATTTCTTTTTTCTTCCAGTTGCAGTAATTATGGTGCCTCCGGAAGCGATTGGCTTACAGAATCTTCAGCTTTCAATCCAGTAACACCATATGGAGAATCGAAAGTATTTTCTGAAAGAGATTTGTCAAAATTAGCGGATGAGAGCTTTCACCCTACATACTTGCGAAATGCCACAGCATATGGTGTTTCACCAAGACTGAGGTTCGATTTAGTATTGAATAACTTAGTTGCATGGGCATATACTACAGGCAAGGTTTTTCTAAAAAGCGATGGAAAATCATGGAGACCAATAGTTCATATTGAGGATATTTCAAGAGCATTTGCTGCTTTGATGCAAGCACCTATTGAAAAAATTCATGATACGGCTTTCAACGTTTCCAGAAATGAAGATAATTATCAGGTAAGAGAAATAGCAAACATAGTCGCTGAGGTAGTACCCGGCAGTCATGTAGAATTATCTGATGATCATTTCCCGGATCCACGAAACTACAAAGTTGACTCTTCAAAAATAATTAATGAGATCCCGGAATTTAAACCTGTATGGACGGTTAAGAAAGGTGCTGAAGAGTTACTTAATGCCTATAAAAACAATGGCTTAACACTGGAAGAATTTGAAGGAATCAAATATCAAAGAATCGGGCATATCAAACACTTACTTAAAACGGGTAAAATTGACAATGATTTAAGATGTACACCTATTTTCGAAACGATATAATACTTTTTTAAATATGAGCATATATACCACAAAAAACACTTGTAGATCCTGTGGTGGATCAAATTGTAAAGACATTCTTGACTTGGGGATAACCCCACTTTCAGATAATTTATTAACAAAAGAGCAACTAAATAAAGATGAGGCAAAAGTTCCACTAAATCTGATGCTTTGTGAAGACTGCACGCTAGTACAAATTAAAGAAGAGGTAAAGCCGGAAGTATTATTTTGTGACGACTACCCTTATTATTCATCAGTGTCTAAGGCATTAATGGCACATTTTAGAAACAGTGCCCTTGACATCATAGAAAAAAAGAAGTTGGGCAAAGATAGTTTTGTCGTTGAAGCTGCCAGTAATGATGGGTATATGCTGAAGCATTTTGTCGAAAAAGGAATTCGAGTTCTTGGGATTGATCCTGCTGATGGCCCTGCCAATGTAGCAATAAAAAATGGGGTGAATACAATCAATACCTTTTTCAGTATAGACCTTGCTGAAAAATTGGCCAAAGAAGAAGGCAAAGCTGATGTTTTTCTCGCAAATAATGTAATTGCTCATGTTGCAGATTTGAATGGATTTGTTGCAGGTATTAAAGCAATACTAAAAGATGATGGTGTCGGAGTGATCGAATCTCCATACTTACTGGATTTATTAAATCATACAGAATTTGATACCATTTATCATCAGCATCTATGTTACTATTCTGTAACAGCACTTCAAAACTTATTCAATAGACATGGATTATATTTAAATGACATCAAGCATGTAACAATTCATGGCGGTACAATTAGACTATTTGTAGAGACCACCAAGAATTATAGTGATATTGTTATTGACTATATGGCTAAAGAATCAAAATTGGGCATTGATCAATTGTCATTTTACAATCCATTTATTGAGCGAGTCAGCAAATTAAAAACAGAATTGATCACACTATTGAATGATTTAAAAAAGGATGGAAAAAAAATCATTGGATATGGAGCTGCTGCAAAGGGAAACACATTTATGAGCTACATAGGTATTGATAATTCTCACCTGGATTATATAGCAGATTTGAGTCAATACAAACAAGGGCTATTTTTTAGCGGTAACCATCTTCCTATAGTTTCACCGGATCAACTACTAAAAGATCAACCAGATTACGTGTTGATACTTGCGTGGAATTTTGCAAATGAAATTATAAGTCAGCAAGAAGAGTATCGCAAAAGGGGTGGTAAGTTCATCGTGCCAATTCCTGAGTTAAAAATCGTTTAATTTTTTCCTTAACAATATAATATTATGTCTATTTGTCCTAACTGTCTAGAAAAAGAAATGAGGCCATTTTTTGAAGTTAAAAATGTGCCTGTACATAGCGTCCTGTTAGTAAAAACAAAAGAGGAAGCTTTAAATTTTACAAAGAGAGATATTACACTTGGGTACTGCAGTCACTGCGGTTTCATATCCAATATTATTTTTGACCCGAGCGTTCACAATTATTCAGCAGAGTATGAGGAGACCCAGGGTTTTTCTGGAACATTTAACAAGTTTCACAAAAAACTCGCTGAAGACCTCATCGCCAAGCACGATTTAAACAATAAAAATGTAATTGAAATTGGCTGTGGAAAAGGTGACTTTGTAAATATGCTCTGCGAATATGGCAACAATAAAGGCTTGGGTTTTGACCCTGCATATATTCCAGATCGTGATAGCAGTAATTCTAATGGTGCAGAATTTATAAAGGATTTTTATTCAGAAAAATATACACACCATAAGGCCGATTTTATATGTTGTAAAATGACCCTGGAGCATATCCCTGATACATTTAATTTTATAAAAATGGTGAGGAACTCCATTGGGAGTAATCTTGAAACAAAAGTATTTTTTCAAATACCAGATACAGATCGGGTGCTTGGTGATCTTGGGTTTTGGGATATCTATTACGAACATTGCTCTTATTTTAGCGTTTCTTCCTTAACCTACTTATTTGAAAAAGCAGGTTTTAAAGTAATTGAAACCGGAACAGAATATGATGGACAATACTTAATGATAGAAGCGCTACCAGTTGAAAACAGTGAGAATGTAAAAGTAGAGGTAAAAGATACTTCAATAATTGAAGGCCTTGTAAATTCTTATGAAAAAAGAATTAATTCAAGATTGGACGAGTGGAAGACTGTAATTAATAACTATTATAATGATGGGGAAAAAGTAGTGCTTTGGGGAGGAGGATCTAAAGCAGTTGCATTTTTAACCATCCTGGGGATTGTAGATCAAATTAAGTATGCCGTTGATATTAATCCATTTAAACATGGCACATTCTTGGCTGGAAACGGGCAAGAAATAGTATCTCCAGATTTCTTAGCTACTTACAAGCCTGATGTTGTCATTATCATGAATCCAATTTATTGTGATGAGATCGGAATTGATCTTAAAAACCTTAATCTGAATCCTACCATTTTGCCCATCGATTTTTTAGATAAAAAATAATTGTAACAATTCTTAACTATGACCAACTGTCCTGTTTGCAATTCTTCTAAAACTGAAGAATTATTTGAAATAAAAAATATTCCCGTTTACTGCAATCTAATGTGGGATGATAAGGAGTCTGCCACAAACTGTCCAAAAGGAGATATTAAGCTTGAGTTTTGCACCAACTGCGGTCATGTTTACAATAGCTCCTTCGATCCAAATGAAATGGATTATACACAGTCGTATGAAAATTCATTACATTTTTCTCCCAGATTCCAGCAATTTGCAGAGGGCCTTGCTACTGATTTGATTAAAAAACATAATATCAATAAAAAAAATATTGTAGAAATCGGATGTGGCAAAGGGGATTTTCTAAAGATGATATGTAAGGCTGGGAAAAACAAAGGTATTGGGTTTGACAGAAGTTATGATCCCGAAAATGAGACAGAGGAATCTTCAGATCAAAATGTCTCATTTATCCAGGAGTTTTATAATATTAATCATAAAGATATTCCTGTTGACTATTTATTATGTAGACACGTATTAGAACACATTGAAAAGCCAGTAGAATTTCTTCAGGAAGTAAAATCAATTATCGGAGATCGTCAATCAGGCATTTATTTTGAGGTACCAAACATACTTTACACCTTGAGAGATCTGGGCATTTGGGATTTAATTTATGAGCATTGCGGATACTTCACTCCTAATTCTTTGGCTTATCTATTTAAAAATGAAGGGCTTGAAGTATTGCATGTTGAAGAAAAATACGGCCAGCAATTTTTGGGAATTGAAGCTAAAACCGGAGATAAAAATAAAAGTATTGATCCTGGCCAGTTATTGGGTCAAGTTATTTCTCTTGCCCGCAAATTTTCAAATGCCTATAAATCAAAACTTTCAAAGTGGACAGATCAATTAAACGCCTTTTCTGCTCAAAACAAAAAGGTTGTTGTTTGGGGCGGCGGTTCAAAAGGTGTAACATTTCTTAATATTATAAATGCCAAAGAAAAAATTAGTGCCATAGTTGATATAAACCCCAGAAAGCAAGGAAAATTTTCTGCTGGTACCGGGCATGAATTTATCAGTCCTGAGAAATTAACGACTATCCAGCCCGATATTATCATTGCCATGAATCCCATTTATAAGGAGGAAATAATTTCCACTGTCAACAAATTAGGACTAACTTCTAAAGTCATTGCAGAAAATGAATTATAGCGTAAACTAATAACTGCAATCATCATGGACAGCAAAAATCATCCTCTGGTTTCTATTGGTTTACCAGTTTATAATGGAGAAAATTTTATCAAAACAGCTATTGATTCTATTCTAAATCAATCATATAAAAACCTCGAGCTCATAATATCTGATAATGCATCAACTGACATGACGCAAAAAATTTGTGAGTCATACAGTAGTCAAGATCCAAGAATAAAATATATACGATTTGATGAAAATCAGGGTGCTGCAAAAAATTTCAATAATACCCACGATTTGTCAAAAGGGAAATATTTTAAGTGGGCATCACACGACGATTATCTTGAAAATACATATATCGAAAAATGCGTAGAAGTACTTGAAAAAGATGTTGAGGTTCATCTATGCCATAGCAGGAAAAACATTGTAAATAAACATGATGACATAAAAGCCAAGGATGATTTCGTACAAATTGATTTGAATCAAGCGAGGGCATTTAAAAGGTTTCTTAGCTTTCTTAATAAATTTCGATACTATCAGGATGATGCAGATGTTGTGTTTGGTCTTTTTCGCTCAGAGATTTTATTCAATACCCAAAGAATCGCCAGCTATCATTCATCAGACTTTACCTTGGTTGCTGAAATCATTCTTCAGGGAAAAATTTTTATTATAAAAGACTATCTGTTTTATAGACGATTTCATGAGCAGATGTCAACCATTGCAAATCATACCAAAGCAAAACGTGCCAAATGGTTTAATACAAAAAAAGGTAGCAGCAATTTTATAAGCTACTTCCCTTTCCTTCTTTGGTTTTTGGAATTCATTAAATTTATCAGAAAAAGTAATTTAAAATTTTCTGACAAATTAATTCTATCGCTTGCATCAATAAAATGGTTGATTCTTCGAGTTTATTATAGAGTAGTTGTTAAGCTTAAAATAAAACGTTCATCTGATTTTGGGCAGGTATTTGTTGACATAAATTAACATAATAATATTATCATTCCACTTGTAATGTTAATTCACCAGCCATTGATAACTATTTGGCTGGAGCAACTTTACTCTTTTTTGATTCTTTTTTAGCCTTACTTTTTGTTCCTTTTTTAGTCTTATCATCCCTATCTTTTTTATTGACACTTCTTCCTACATCATCAAAGCCAACAAGCATCGGTGCGGATAATAATTTTTTCATTTTTTGTCCGCAGTCAGAGCACAATACTTCTAATTTTCCTATTTCACTTATTGGATGTTGTACCTCCTTTTCGGTTCCACATGTCAAACATCCGTAATCATACAATGGCATAACTTATATTTTTTGTTCTAAAATTCTTGCAAATATAAAGTAGAAATCAAAAACCTCAATAGATAGAATTAAAAAGGTTTTAATAAAAGAATCTCAGTCTGCTCTTTCAGTCCAAAATAATTTCTATAAATATCCCTACTTATTGGGATTGACATGGGAGTTTCCTAATCATACCTTTGCCATTATTTATAATAATTCTAAATAAAAATTTGAATATATGCTATTGAGAATTATACTATCAACAGTAGTAATTTCTATAATACATTGCATTTCTGGTTTGGCGCAAAGTGCTAAAGTAGAAGGAAATATTAAGCAAATTGACGGCATCAATACACTTTCAGGCATTACTGTTTATTTAGATAAAACAAAACTTGGTACTGCCACCAACGGCAATGGAAATTATAGCATAGAAAACGTTCCCGAAGGAGATTATACATTGGTAGTTTCTGCGATTGGCTACTTTTCAGATCAAAAAGATATTAGTGTTGGAGCCGGTGAAACTACAAAGGCCGATTTCACAATGATAGAAACCGTTTCTGTTCTTGAAGGAGTAACTATCATGACTGGTGGGGCTTCCGGCATAAAGGATATTCCCGGCTCCGTTCAATATATTTCGCCTAAGGAACTTCAAAAAAATAACTATTCAGATATCAACCGTACTTTGCGAGCTGTTCCGGGTGTAAATATTCAAGAAGAAGATGGTTTTGGTCTTTTCCCCAGTATCGGATTGAGAGGTAGCGGAAGTGAGAGAAATACTAAAATCACCGTGATGGAAGATGGCGTACTGATGGCCCCTGCCCCGTATGTTGCACCGGCAGCTTACTACTTTCCTACCGTTGGCAGGATGCAAGCTATAGAAATTATGAAAGGGAGCAGCCAGATAAAATATGGCCCCTATACCACAGGTGGAGCGATTAACCTGATTTCTACTCAAATCCCCAACGAGTTCTCAGGCAGAATCAATTTGATGGGTGGGAGTTTTGGAGGACGAAATCTTCATGCCCATGTGGGCAATGCTCATAAAAATGTTGCTTACATGGTAGAGACCTTTCAGTATGGCTCCAACGGTTTTAAAGAATTGGATAACGGAGGAAATACAGGATTTGTAAAGCAGGATTACCTGGCGAAAATTCGCGTCAATACAAACGAAGATGCAAAAGTATATCAATCGCTTACCTTTAAAATTGGGCAGGCGATTACAGATGCTAATGAAACATACCTTGGCATAACTCAAGAAGATTTTAACGATACCCCATATCGCAGATACTCAGGATCGCAAGTTGATAAAATAAACACCGAACAAACTCAGTTTTCGTTAACGCTTATAGCCAAATTTTCAAAATTATTTAACATCACCACAACTGCCTATCGTACCAATTTCAAAAGAAACTGGTACAAACTCAACAAGGTGAAAGACAGTACGGGGACCAAAACAAAAATTGGCGCTATACTAGACAATCCTGCTGGTTATAATGATGCCTTTGATATCATTAGAGGAGCAACAAGCACCAATGATGATGCCCTATTTGTAAAAGCCAACAACCGATCGTACTATGCTCAAGGTGTTCAAACAGTGCTGGGTTTCAACTTCACTACCAATAATATATCGCATGAGATTGATTTTGGTATTCGCCTTCACAAAGACGAGATCGACAGATTTCAATGGATTGATGAATATGCTATGGTCGATGGGGTAATGAAATTGACTAAAGCGGGCACACCCGGCACTGAAAGTAATCGAATTGGAACAGCTAATGCATTTGCATCATACATACAATACAAGCTAAAAACAGGCAATTTTACTGTGATACCTGGTTTACGTTATGAAAATATTACACTGTCACAGCAAGACTATGGCAAGGCAGATCCCGGAAGAACAGGCACTGATTTGAAGGAAAGAAGTAACACAGTTGATGCGTTTATTCCAGGCATTGGGGTTGACTACCGATTTAGCGACTACCTAAGTGCCTTTGCTGGTGTGCATAAAGGATTTTCACCTCCAGGATCAAAAGAAGGTACCAATCCCGAAGAAAGCATCAACTATGAATTGGGTGTGAGGTATGCGAAAAATGGACTTTCAGGTCAGGCGGTAATATTTTCTAATGACTACAGAAATCTGCTGGGAGCAGATTTTGCCTCATCGGGAGGTTCAGGAACCGGCGACTTGTTTAATGGTGGAGAAGCCCAAACGAAAGGATTGGAATTCCAACTTACTTACGACCTGCTTTCTACTAATAAACAAAGTGCATTTAGATTGCCATTTACTGTAGTATATACCTATACAGATGGCAAGTTCTTAAATGATTTCGATAGTGAATTTGACCCATGGGGCAATGTGGTTGCCGGAGATCAACTGCCTTACCTGGCAACAAATCAGTTTACGCTAATGCTCGCTTTGGAACACCATAAATTCAATATCAATCTTAGCGGAAGATATGTGGGCGAAATGCGCGCAACAGCCGGACAAGGAACTATACCGGACAATGATAAAATAGAATCAAATTTTGTGATTGATGCCAGTGCAAATTACAACCTGAATAATTATATAAGCCTTTTTACTAGCGTCACCAACCTGACAGGCCAAGTGTATAATGTAGCAAGAAGGCCAGCAGGTTTACGCCCCTGCATGCCAAGGGCTTTTAACGCAGGTATAAAAATAGTTTTTTAGTCTAATCACAATGTGATGCCCAGTGGGCAATGATCTGATCCAAAAAAATCATTCAGAATAAAAGCATCTTCAACATTTGGCAAGAGTGCTTGGCTTACCAAAAAATAGTCAATTCTCCAGCCGATATTTCTTTCCCTTGCCCCTGCCCTGTAGCTCCACCAAGAATACTTCACTTCATCCGGATATTTGAATCTAAAAGTATCTACAAATCCATGATCCATAAATCCTGCAAATCCATCAATTTCCCTCTGAGTATATCCTGCAGATTTGTTGTAGTTTGGTTTTGGTCTTGCAAGGTCGATGGGCTGGTGAGCCACATTGAAATCTCCACAAACCACAACAGGCTTTACTTTTTCCAGGTTTTTCAAGTATTTTAAAAAGTCCTTATCCCATTTGGTTCTATAATCCAACCTTACCAGTTCATTCCCGGAATTGGGCACATAAACCGTCACAACAAAAAATTCGTCATATTCAGCAGCAATTACCCTACCCTCCTGATCGTGCTCCTCTAAGCCCATATCGTAAGTTACTGCAACAGGTTGCTTCCTGGAAAGTATGGCCGTACCGGAATATCCCTTCCTGACTTTAGATGCATTGGCAAAAACATGATATCCATCTATCAACTCCAGGGCAATCTTTACCTGCTCTGTATTGGCTTTAGTTTCTTGAAGGCAAATGATATCTGAATCCATTTTTTTAATCAGTTGAGGGAAATCTTTTTTCATGATGGCCCTTACTCCGTTGACATTCCAGGAGACTATTTTCATAATTTAATTTATCAAATTGAAAACAATGAAATAACCATTCTAAACTGACTAATCCCAAATATTCATGAATTATTAGTGTTCGCTTTTGAGATTAGTAAGGAATGTATTTATGATAGATGGATAAAAGGTTAATGCTAATTTCAGAACTCAGCCTGCCGCTTTGCCGGATTTATTCCGGCATCTGTCTGCTATCTGCAAGGACCTCAGCAAGAAAAAAGCCTGCTTGCGGAGAAAAGTCTTCTTTCTCCATGCCTCGCATAAAAGATAGGAGAGAAATCGTTGATAAAACAAGGTTATGGTTTTTTGCCGATTTGGGTAGCAAATTTTGTTTTTACTGATGGTAGCAGACAGACCCCCCTGTCTCGCCGGCAGGCGGGCGCAACGGGTGCGGGGATTTTGGGTGAGATAATTGCCAGATTTATAAATCAAAAGATCAATATAATCTCACGCATGTTGATGTTTTGCCCGAAAATCCGAAGGCGTAAGGCCCATTTTCTGAGCAAAAAGTTTGTTGAAATGAGCCTGACTTTGGAATCCCGATTCATACAATATTTCATTTATATTTTTGTCGGTTTGAATTAACTGTTTACATACAAAACCCATCCTGATTTCTTGTAAAAAAGATGTCACCGATTTGCCTGAACATTGAGCAAAATATCTTGAAAAAGCAGATGGGTTCATATTTGCCTGTCTTGCTATTTCGTCCAGGCTTATTTTTTCCTGAAAATTATTTGCAATGTAATTACAGACATCATTCATGCGTCGTTCATTTTTAGTATTTGAAGATACCATAAAACCTTCACTGGAAAGAAACTCATAGTCGCAATTGCTAGTTAAAGTATGGACTATCTCTAAAAATAAAATTAAACGTTCCAACCCTTGGCAATGCATCATTCTTTTCATGGATTTAATGATATTTTTTTTGCCGACTCCTTTAATTTTCAATCCTCTTCTGGCCTTCAAAAAGAAACTTTTCACCTTCGCCATTTCAGGGATTAAATATTGATCTTTGCCCAGAAAATTTTCTTTAAATCTTACGATTAATGCCTCTGCTTTAAGTTTGGTTTTATTTTGATAATACTGGTTATCATTTTTCCAGTAATGAGGAATATTGGAACCTAACAATACCAAATCATTTGCCTCAAAATTATTAATGCTATCTCCAACAAAACGAGTCCCTGTACTTCTAATGATTAGATTTAATTCAAGTTCAGGGTGAAAATGCCATGGAGTTGAAAAATATAGACATAAATCATATCGAAGCTGAATTGAGGAATTTTCCTCTTGAATTACTTTAAGGTATTTAGGAATCATACAATCTTAATTTTGCTACATAATGACAATATAAATTAAATATTGCAATGAAAACATTATCATTTGCAATAATAGAGATAACCTCACCACCGTGGTTATTCTATTATTGTAAATGATTTATAAATAATGAGATAATTAAATACCCAAAAGCACTAAATCTAAATGAATTCAAATAGCATCTCAAAAGTATTTTCAAATAACAATTATCGTTGGCGGATTTGCGCCATGTTGTTTTTTGCCACCACCATCAATTATCTCGATCGTCATGTAATTAGTATTCTGGCTCCTCAGTTGCAATCAAACTATGGCTGGTCGGAAATGGACTATGGATATATCGTAACCGCTTTTCAGGCAGCCTACGGTTTAGGCGTAATTCTAACTGGTCATTTAGTTGACAGATTTGGAGTAAGGATTATTTTTTCTATTGCCATAGCAGTTTGGAGTTTTGCCGGAATGGCCCATGCCCTTGCTCGAAGTGCCTTTAGCTTTGGCATAGCAAGGTTTATGTTGGGTTTAGGAGAATCGTCAAATTTTCCGGCCTCGATAAAAACTGTAGCTGAATGGTTCCCAAAAAAAGAAAGAGCCCTGGCTACCGGAATATTCAATGCAGGATCTAATATCGGCGCTATCATTTCACCCTTGCTCGTTCCCTGGATAGCAATAAATTACGGCTGGCAATGGGCGTTTATCCTAACAGGTGCAATTGGCTTTGTCTGGCTCATTATTTGGCTGTTCACTTACAGAAAACCTGGGGAACATCCAAAAGTAAGCAAACAAGAACTAGAGTATATCGAATCTGACCATGAAATAGATACCACTCAAAAACTGAGTTGGGGGCAGGTGATTTTCCGTAAAGAAGTCTTGATAATTTGTTTTGCCAGGTTCTTAACTGATCCTGTATGGTGGTTTTTGCTTTATTGGCTGCCAAAGTTTTTGTACAGTAATCATGGCATTACATTAACAGATGTTGGCTTGCCACTTGTAGTAATTTATCTGGTTGCAGATTTCGGAAGTATTGCCGGAGGTTGGATGTCATCACGATTTATGAACAAAGGTATGTCACTGGACAAAGCCCGGAAATTGGCCATGCTAATTTGCGCTGCTTGTGTTGTGCCTATCATATTCGCTTCTCAAACTTCCAGCTTATGGCTTAGTGTTGCTTTGATAAGTTTGGCTACAGCGTCGCACTGTGGCTGGATGGCAAATATGTTCACACTCATGTCCGATATTTTTCCCAAAAAAGCAGTCGCCTCAGTAGTAGGAGTTTCTACTTTCGCCGCTGTACTCGGAAGTATGCTTGTCGCAACAGGAGTAGGCTTTATATTAGAAACCACCGGCAGTTACTTTCTTATATTTTCCATTGCAGGGTGTATGTATCTACTTGCCTGGACAGTAATAAAAATTGGCATCCCACAAATAAAAACCATAACATTTACAGACAAATAATCTCATGAACACATTCATTTCATTAAACGAAGAAGATAAAAGGAATTATAACAATGATGGTTTTGTAATCAAAAGGTCTATGTATTCCAGGCCGGAAGTTGATCACCTGTTTGCAGTAGCCCAAAAAGACAATGTGATACAGGACCATACCTATGGTCGAAAGGATCAGGAAGGCAACACAACCAAACTGGCATTGTGGTACACACTAAATGACAATGTTTATAGCGCATTTACACGCTCCAAAAGAATGGTGAAAGGGGTTGAACTTCTACTAGAAGGGCAACCATGCCATTTTCACACAAAATTGATGCAGAAGGAACCAAAAACTGGTGGCGCCTGGGAATGGCATCAGGATTATGGCTATTGGTATCACGATGGTTTTCTTTTTCCGGATATGATGAGCGTAATGATAGCCTTAACTCCCGCCAACAGAGAAAACGGTTGCTTGCAGGTTCTCAAAGGATCTCATTTGATCGGGCGAATAAATCATGGCATGTCGGGTGATCAAAAAGGAGCAGATATGATGGTCGTAGATGAAGCCTCCAAAAGATTGGAACTGTTGCATGTAGAGTTAGAACCTGGAGACACCTTGTTTTTCCATGGTAATCTGCTTCACCGCTCCGACAAAAATAATAGCAATTATCCGAGATGGTCTTTGATATCTACTTTTAATAAAGTGGGAAATAAACCTTATAAAAAACATAATCCTTCTTGTTATACCCCAATAGAAATGATACCTGATGATCGTATTTTGTCCACTAGTCGAAAAGGAATCTCTGAGTCATCCAATTTCAGAAATTAAAATTTATGACTGAGTCTGAATGCATACAAAAAGTCTTGCCATTTTCGAAAGCAGGAGTTGATATATTAAATCCTGTTCAATATTCTGCTGCCGACATGGATTTAGTAGAATTGAAGAAACGATTTGGTAAAAACCTGATTTCCTGGTGTGGCGGTATCAATACCCAGTAATTTTTGAATAATGGTACTATGCAGCAGGTAAAGGATAAGGTAAAAAAGATATTGATATTCTGGCACTGGGAGGCGGATTCGTATTCTCTACAGAATATAATATTCAGGCCAATATGCCTCCACAAAATTTTTGGGCGATGTGGGATACACTAATGGAATTTGGTAAAAATTAAAACAATAACTATGAAAAAATCAACAATTATAATTGCATTGATATTAACAGCATGTTTTACAAATTTGCTTTATGGGCAAAAACTCAAAAAACTGGTTAATCCTGTTTTTGTGTTTAATAATGGGCTAAACAAAAAAGAGGCTCCGACTCTTTCTTTCGAGGACCAAGCTATTTTGATCAAAAAACTTGGTTTTGATGGAGTTGAGCATAGAGAAACCAAAGGACTCCTCGAAATAATGGATGCGTTTGAAAGTCAAGGGTTAAAAATCTATACCGACTATTTAAGCATTGATATTGATAAGCAGGAGCCTTACCAACCTGAATGGAAAGATGTTATTCCAAAACTTAAAGGAAGTGAGATTATTCTATGGGTACATATTCATTCTAAAAATTACCAACCTTCTGATGAAGCTGCTGATAAAATTATCGTCCCGATATTGCAAGAACTAGCTGACTATGCCAAACCTTATGGCGTACGGATTGCTATCTATCACCATGTGAATTTTCTTGCTGAAAAAGCAGAAGATTCCTACCGGCTTGCTCAAAAGGCAAACCGTAATAATGTCGGATCTGTGTTTAATCTTTGTCATTTCCTGAAAACTGACTCAAGTGATAATTTAGCTGAAGTCATAAATCTCACACTTCCAAAATTATTTTCCGTTTCTATTTCGGGAGCTGATATGGGTGACACAAAAAATATGGGTTGGGACAGACTGATACAACCATTGGGAAAGGGAAGTTTCGATGTTTACAGGTTAGTAGAGCTACTTGCAGACAAAGGGTTTGAAGGGCCTATTGGTATTCAGTGCTACAATCTAAAAGGCTCACCTGAAGTTTACCTGAAAGAAAGTAGTGATGCGATCCAAAACTTCAAACAAAAATATTCTATGCACTCCAATTCACTCACCAAGCAAGAGCAGTATGATGGATGGACACTCTTGTTTGATGGAAGTTCTGTTGAAGGTTGGATAGGAGTAAATCAAAAAACTTTTCCAGAAAAAGGTTGGAAAATAGAAAATGGCGCGTTGATTTCTTCTGCTGAAGATGGAGCCGAGTCAGGAAATGGCGGTGATATAATTACCAAGAAACAATATGGGAATTTTATATTGAATTGGGAATGGAAGATCATATCAAAGGGCGGTAATAGTGGTTTAAAATATTTTGTGCAAGAAAAGATCGGGTAAAATAAAGGATATGGATTGGAGTACCAAATATTAGACGATAAAAACCATGCATGGATGTTGGAAGGAAAAATGAAACCGAACGATTACCATACAATAGGATCTTTATACGAAATATATCCTGCGTCATCAGGTAAACTTCCTAGTCCACTAG